>DAISHP010000107.1:0-6344 GCA_036822475.1 Bacillota bacterium | reverse complement strand
GGCCGGGTGTTGATGGAGAACCGGCAATTGCTGACCGTCGACGAAGAAGAAGTGCTGAGCCGGGCCGAGGAATGTGCGCAGAGGCTGGTGAAGTGCCCAAAATAACGATGTGGTTCCGGCGGGGGGTGATTAAGCTCCTCAAGAAATTAACCGCCCGGGCGTAAACTTCCCGGGCGGCGAGACGCGAAGAAGAAAAACCGGGAAATTAAAAATGGGCAAGGCCGGCCTGCTTTAGCTGCCGGTAGATGAAGGCGCGGGCGTCTTCGGCGGGCTCTTCCGCTAACAGCTCCAGACGCATGAGATCAGGCGCCAGCCGCGCCAGAAAAATACCCTGCTGTTGCCGCTCGATGACCAGGTAAAGGTGCTTTTTCTGTTCGACGGGAACCGCGTAATCGCCTTTGGGGGTTATGTATACGGGGATAATATCCCGGTTGTCCAGGAAAAATTCCACCGCCTGGTCGATTGTGGTCATTTATTATCCTCCCCAAAGAGCAGGCACAAAGGCAACAGGCACAGAGGCACAAAGTAAAGTATGCCCGCACGTCTGAACATTTCCCTTTGTGCCTTCCTGCCTTTGTGCCTTAGTGCCTCTGTGTTCATTGACGACCGGCGGCCAAATTCATCCGCCGGCAGATTTATTATACCCGTTTCAGGATAAAGGGGCAAGTCTCGTTTTATTTTGGACCGGTACCGGACAAAGGAGGTTTTGGAAAATGGGGCAAATCCGCGCCGTCAGGCCGGTTAAGCTGCTGGCGGGATTAATCACCGCTGATTTAAGCCTCCTGGAAGCAGTAAAAGAGCGCCTGGAAAAGGAATGGGGACCGGTAGACAGCGAAAGTGACATTATGGATTTTACTTATACGCGGTATTACGAAGCAGAAATGGGCAGTCCGCTGTACCGCCGGTTTCTCAGCTTTCAAAAGCTGATTGATCCGGGCACCCTGGCCGGAAAAAAAGTTTTTACCAATTCGCTGGAAAGCGAATTTGCCCGCCCAGAGGGAAAGCGGACAGTCAATATTGACCCTGGTTATCTGGCGCCGGCCAAGCTGGTTTTGGCCACCACCAAAGATCGCTCCCACCGGATCTACCTTGGGCAGGGTATCTACGCCGAAGTTACTCTTCTTTATTACCGTGGAAAATTCGAACCTTTACCCTGGACCTATCCTGACTACCGGACGGAGGCATACCGGGAGTATTTCGCCCGCGTACGCCAAATAATTTTGCGGCAGGAAAAAGGATTTTTACCGGGGTGCGGTGAAGACTCTTGATTAGACCAGGAACCCGGATCAAGAACCCGAAAACTTTCGGGAATATTCCCGACCTGGCCGGTTTTTCATTTGAACAGCTTGCAAAGGATTCAGGGTGATCTTGCTTGAAAATGATCATCGAGCCGGCACGCTTGCTGGCAGCGCTGTCCTTATGTCTGGACTTTTCCCACCGCGGGTTAAACCGCCACCACCAGCGGGTGGCTATGATCGTTCTCAATCTGGCGGAAGAACTCGGTTTGAGCCGGGAAGAAAAAATCCTTTGCTTCACCTCGGCCATCGTCCACGACGCGGGGATAAGCACCTGGCGGGAAAAGCAGCCGCTGGAGGCGTTTGACGTTGATGAACCCTGGGAGCATTGCCAGCGCGGCAGCCGTTTACTGGCGCAGGTCGACTTTTTAAAACCAGCCGCCGGCATTATTTTCAGCCACCACGACCGCTGGCAAGGGCCAAATCCCTCCGGGCGCGCTCAGGAGGAAATCCCGCTGGCGGCCAGGCTCATTCACTTGGCCGACCGGCTGGACATCTCCCTGCAGTACGAACGGTGCATGCTGGACCAGCGGGAGGACGCCCTGCAAAGAATTAAAAAGTTGTCCGGCAGCATTTTCGATCCCGGGCTGGTCCGCGTTTTGGAGGAGCTCGCCCGGAAAGAAAGCTTCTGGTTTGATTTGATTTCGCCGTTTATGGAAAAAAGGCTGATCGAACTGGCCGCGCCTGCTGCGGCCTTGAAATTCGGCCCCGCGGAATTACGACAGGTCGCCGGTTTATTTGCCGCCGTCATCGACGCGAAAAGTACGTTTACCTACCTTCATTCCCGCCGGGTGGCCGCAGTGGCCGGGTTTTTGGGCCGGGAAATGGGATTCAGGGAAGAAATGGCTTTCCTGGAAATCGCCGGGCTGCTCCACGATCTGGGAAAACTTTGCATTCCGGACGAAATTTTAGAAAAACCGGCCCCTCTGACCGGCAACGAGTACAACGTGATTAAACAACATGCCTACTATACCTACCGGATTCTGGAAGAAGCGGGAAATCTGGACCCGCTTCCCGGGTGGGCGGGTTACCATCACGAAAAGCTGAACGGACGGGGCTATCCTTTTCATTTGGAAAACGGCCAGCTCTCCCTCCCGGCGCGGGTAATGGCCGTAAGCGACATATTTACCGCCTTGCGCGAGGACCGCCCCTACCGTCCGGGGATGGGGAGGGGGCAAATTGAGGCAATCCTGCGCGAGCATAAAGAAAACGGTTCCCTGGATGCAAAGGTGGTGGATGCCTGCCTGGACAATTTTGCTCAACTGGCCGACCTGGCGGCTTCCTTTTCATTGAGCTAGCCAGGAGCTGGCTTTAGTATGCACGGTAAACAATTTTTATCCATACATTTCAAAGATTGTGCCTATTTCTTTTAAAGCTTTTCGCCGGAACTTTCCTGCCGTAATCTTCAGCCGGCTCAATCAGCGATCAGTCAATTTGCCGCCGGAGCTTGTTGAAGGTTGCGCAGCTTTTGGTAAGTTTCGGCGACTTGGGCTCTCGTTTCTTCCAGCGGGCCGTCGTTGTAAATGATGAAGTCCGCATATTTAAGCTTTTCCTCCAAAGGAGCCTGGGCATTGATCCTTGCCCTTGCTTCTTCTTCGTTAAAGCCCCGCCCGATCATCCTCTGCAGTTGCGTTTGGGGGCTGGCGTAGACCACGATAATCTTTTCCACCAGTTTTTGGGCGCCGGCCTCGGTTAATAAAGGGATTTCTTTGATGATCAAAGCCCCGGGATCCTTATCCAGGATTTCCCGGGTTATTTTTTGATCTTCCCGGAAAACTTCCGGGTGGACAATTTCGTTTAGCTTACGCAATTTTTCCGGATCGTGAAAAACTAACTCGCCTAACTTTTGCCTGTTTAAAGTTAAATCATGATGGAGAACCTTATTGCCAAAATATTCTACAATTTTTTGCCAGGCTCTTTGCCGTGGTTTGACAACCTCTCGGGCCAGCTCATCAAAGTCGATCAGATAAGCGCCTAACTCTTTAAACATTTGGGAAACGGTGCTTTTTCCGGCAGCGATACCGCCGGTCAGTCCAACGATCAATGCGGAACACTTCCTTTACGAGTTAAATTTATTCCATTTTCTTTTTGCTACCTTTCAGATCTGGAATAATGAGGTATCCTGGCTGAAGAGCCGAAAGTTGGTTACTTTCCCGATACCTGTATTCTCTGTGGCTGAATTTAAAAGTTTTCCGGTCAGTCTTCTTCGCAGGCCAGCAACTGGGCGGGATCGGCCTTTTCGTAATAATGGCGCGAAAATTCCTCAAAGGTCAGGCCCAGCGCATTGGCCCACTTTTGGGCCACGCAGAGGCGGGGCGTTTGCCTGCCCTGCTCGATGGCCAGCAGTTCCGCCACGGTCAGGCCGGTTGAAACGGCCATTTGGGCCGCCGTCAGGCCCTTGCTTTTGCGGACTTCGGCCAGGCTCACCGTTCATCCCCCCTGGATTTTTGTCTACTGAATAAATAACCATATTCCAGAAAGTTAGTCAAGCAAGTTTTTTGGAGGAGGAGATTTCCAATCAGGCACAAAGTTTTCCAGGCCCAAAGGAAAATATTCCTGACTTTATTTCTTTGTGCCTCTGTGCCTTTGCCGTCTTTAGATCCGTGTTTTTTACCCGCGGCCTTCGTCTCCCCGGTCCTGGTTTGCCCTTCTCTCTTCTGGTTTGCGGGCCGGAGCGGGGAAGGGGTGAACAGGGTAACCGGGGCTTTTTTCTCTCAGCCGGCTGTGCCGGTAGCTGTAGGCAAAGTAGATTACCAGTCCCAGGACGATCCAGACTACGAAGCGCAGCCAGGTGAGGGCGGGTAAATTGGCGGCCAGGTAGAGGGCGGCGCCGAAGGAAGCCAGGGGCAGCCAGGGGGAGGCCGGGACTTTGAAGGGGCGCGGCAGGTCCGGGCGGGTGCGCCGCAGGATCAGAACCCCCAGGGAAACGGCCATAAAGGCGGTCAGAGTCCCGATGTTGGCCAGTTCGGCCACGATGCCGATGGGTAAAAGGGCTCCGATCACCGCCACCACGGAGCCGATAAAAAGGCTGTCCACAACAGGCGTCCGCAGACGCGGATGCACCCAGGAGAAGATGGGCGGAAGCAGGCCGTCCCGGGACATGGCGAAAAAGATCCGGCTCTGCCCGTACATGTTGACCAGCATGACCGAAGTGAGGCCGGCCAGGGCGCCGACCGCGGTCAGCGCCGATCCCCAGCGCAGACCGGCCGATAAGAGGGCAAGGGCCATCGGCGAAGCGGTATCCAGCAGGGAATATTTCACCATTCCGGTAAGCACGGCGGTAACGCCGATGTAAAGCAGGGTGGCCAGGAAAAGGGAGGCAAAAATGCCCAGGGGGAGGTCGCGGCGGGGGTTCTTGACCTCTTCGGCAGCGGTGGAAACTGCGTCAAAACCGATGAAGGCAAAGAAAATAATGGCCGCACCGTGAAAAATGCCCGTCACCCCGAAAGGAAGAAAGGGCTGCCAGTTGGCGGGGTTGACGTGCCGGAACCCGAGAAAAATGAAAAGCAAAAGAACGCTTACCTTCAGGGCGACGATCAGTTTATTGGCCGCCGCGCTGTGCTGGGTGCCGGAAATGATCAGGGCGGTGACCAGACCGGTGATAAAAAGAGCCGGTAAATTAATTACGCCCCCGGTAAACGGGGAGGCAGTGTAAGCTGCCGGCAGGTTAAGACCGGCCGACTGCAGCAGGCTGACCAGGTACCCGCTCCAGCCGATGGAAACCGCTCCCGCGGCGACCACGTACTCCAGCACCAGGTTCCAGCCCACCAGCCAGGCGATTAATTCCCCCAGGGTGGCGTAGGCGAAAGTGTAGGCGCTGCCTGCCACCGGAATGGCCGCGGCCATTTCCGCGTAAACCAGGGCCGCCAGGCCGCTGGCCAGGCCCGCCACGACAAAGGACAGAATCACTCCCGGCCCGGCGTAACGGGCGGCGGCCACCCCGGTGAGCACGAAAACGCCCATCCCGATAATGGCGCCCAGCCCCAGCGCCGTTAAGTCGAAAAGGCCGAGAATTTTTTTTAACCGGTGGGGTCCTTCTTCTTTTTCCGCCACCAGTTGTTCAATCGTCTTGACGCGCCAGGAAGACATAATCGCCTCCACGGTGGGGGAGTTTGCGTTGCCACTTTTAATATGCTACCCGGCGCGGCTTTTTAAACATTTTTATTTTCCGGGTGGAAGCTGAAAATTACCTTCCCCTCTTCGTTCAGGGCCAGAGCGGCGTTAAAGGTTTTGCCGGCCCGTGAGCGAAAGCCCTTGATCACTCCCGTGCGGCCTTTTTTGAGCAGGTTTTTGGCCTGGGCGGGGCTGATCTTTTTCCCGGCGATTTCTTTCCAGATGACAAACCGGCAGCCCTCTTTCCAGCCCGTACAGCCGTAGCCCTTGGGGAATTCCCGGACGTCCTTCGCACACAAAGGACATTGACCCAAAATTTCCTGCTCCGGGGGTTCATTGCCCCCACCTCCGGCCGCCGCCTGAGTTTTGACCAGCGCAACGATCTGGGCGGTGAAATCTTTAATTGCCTCCAGCCATTGCTCCGGCTTTTGCTCCCCGGCTTCGATTTCCAAAAGGCCCTGCTCCCAGCGGGCGGTCAGCTCCGGGGACTTGACCTCTTCCGGAACCAGGTCGATCAAGGCTTCCCCCTTGGCGGTGGGGAAAAGCGTCTTTTTCTGGCGCTTTACGTAGCCGACCTGAATTAAGCGTTCGATAATCGCTGCCCGGGTGGAAGGGGTGCCGATTCCGCCGGCGGCTTTCAGGATATCCTGCATCTCCTTGTCTTCAACAAACTTCCCCGCCTTTTCCATGGCGGCCAGCAGGGTTGCTTCGGTATAGCGGGGCGGGGGTTTGGTTTGCTTCTCCAGGGCGTCCACTTCTTCTAAAAAGACCCGCTCTCCCTCGGTCAGGGGCGGCAGGATTTGTTCTTCCTCATCTTTTTTATCGCCGGTGGGGTAAACTTTTTTCCAGCCTTTTTCCAGTTCCACTTTTCCCCGGGAAAGAAAGGTCTCCTGGCCGGCGGTGGTAATCACCCGGGTAACGTTATATCTGGCGTCG
>DAISHP010000106.1:0-6351 GCA_036822475.1 Bacillota bacterium | reverse complement strand
ACCGTGGGCGCGCATGTAGGTTTCTACCTGGCGGTCCACCCGCCGGGCGGCGTAGCGCAGGGCCAGTTCCCGCAGGGCACTGAGGTTACCTGGCCGGAAAAACTTCCGCAAGGCCTCCCCGGCCATTTCGGGAACGTACACTTTACCTTCTTTCAGGCGTTGCAGCAATTCTTCCGGCGGAAGATCCACCAGCTGGAGCTGAGCTTTTTCCAAAACGCGGTCAGGCACCGTTTCCCGCACCGTCACTCCGGTGATCTGGGCTACGATGTCGTTCAGGCTCTCCAGGTGCTGGATGTTCAAAGTAGTGTAGACGTCAATCCCGGCGGCCAGCAGTTCCTCCACATCCTGGTAACGCCGGGTGTGGCGGGACCCGGGGATGTTGGTGTGGGCCAGTTCGTCCACCAGGGCCAGGGCCGGCCGGCGAGCCAGCAGGGCATCCAGATCCATTTCGGCAAATTCCCTGCCCCGGTAAACCAGGCGGCGGGGAGGGATCACCGGCAGCCCCGCTAAAAGGGCTTCTGTTTCCGCCCTCCCGTGGGTTTCCACCCAGCCCACCACCACATCCACACCTTCGGCCAGCCTGTCCCGGGCCGCTTCCAGCATGGCGTAGGTTTTGCCCACCCCGGCGGCCGCGCCGAGAAAAACCGTCAGCTTCCCCCGGCCTTCTTCTCCCAGGCTGACCAGCAGGCTGTCGGGATCGGGCCGTTTATTCTTTTCCATTTGAGCAGTCACCTGTTTTCGGATTTAAAAAGGTCCGGACCTGTGGCCAGCAGACCCATCCCCGTTGAAAAAAGGTCTGCCGGTCTATTGCAGTCCGTCCAGAGCCATATTCAACAGCAGCACATTTACCCTGGGCTCGCCCAGCAGGCCGAACTGCCGTCCCTCAATGTTCCGCTCCACCAGGGTGCGCACTTTTTGCTCGTCCAGTTGCCGCGCCCGGGCCACCCGGGGCACCTGCAGGTAAGCAGCCGCGGGAGTGATATGGGGGTCCAGGCCGCTGGCAGAAGCGGTGACCAGGTCGGCGGGCACCGGCGCCGCCGGGTCCAGGCCGTTTTCCGCCCGCACTTTGGCCGCATTTTCTGCTACGGTGTCCAGCAGTTTTTTGCTGGTCGGTCCCAGGTTGGAACCGCCGGAGAAGGCGGCGTCGTACCCGTCCTTACCGGCCGCCGGGGGCCGGCCGTGGAAATAGCCGGGGCCGGTAAAATTCTGGCCGATCAGGACCGACCCCACCGGCCGGCCGTCCCGGTAAACCACTGAACCGTTGGCCTGACGGGGGAAAATCATCTGGGCCAGGCCGGTGACCGCCAGGGGGTAGATGATGCCGGTCAACAGCGTCATCAAGACCAGCATAAGGAAAGCCCTGCCTGTTATTTTCCGCATAACTTCGCCATCTTCCTTTCTCTTCTGAACAATTTAAGATCGGGCACAAAGGCAACAGGCACAAAGTTAATCTTCCTGGTGGTAAATATTCAGCGAAAACTGCTCACTTTGGCTGGAGCATGGCGTTATCCCAGGCGGGTATCTTGAATACTTGCCTGGTGCACTTTTCTGTGCCCTGGTGCCTTTATTTATTCCTATTCCATAATTCAGCGCATCCCCAGGGCCGCCAGGATCAGGTCGATCAACTTGATCCCGATAAAGGGAATAATCAGGCCGCCCAGGCCGTAAATAAGCATGTTCCGCCGCAGGATGGCCCCGGCGCCCAGGGGCCGGTAGACCACCCCTTTTAAAGCCAGGGGGATCAGGGCTATGATGATCAAGGCGTTGAAAATCACCGCGGAAAGGATGGCCGTCCGGGGTGTGGTCAGCCCCATGACGTTTAAAGCGCCCAGTTCGGGGTAGGCGGCGGCAAAGATGGCCGGGATGATGGCAAAGTATTTGGCCACGTCATTGGCGATGCTGAAAGTGGTCAGTGCTCCCCTGGTCATGAGCATCTGCTTGCCCACTTCCACCACTTCGATCAGTTTGGCCGGGTTGTTGTCCAAATCCACCATGTTGCCGGCCTCCTTGGCCGCCTGGGTACCGGCATTCATGGCCACGCCCACGTCGGCCTGGGCCAGGGCCGGCGCATCGTTGGTGCCGTCGCCGGTCATGGCCACCAGGTGCCCTTTAGCCTGATATTCGCGGATGAGCTTTAACTTGGCTTCCGGCGTGGCCTCGGCCAGAAAATCGTCCACCCCGGCCTCGGCGGCAATGGCCGCCGCCGTGAGGGGATTGTCGCCGGTGATCATGACCGTTTTAATGCCCATGCGCCGCAGCCGGGTAAATTTTTCCTTAATGCCGCCCTTGACCACGTCTTTCAGATAGATTACCCCCAGCACATGGCTGTCTTCGGCCACCACCAGGGGCGTGCCGCCCTTTTTGGCGATATCTTCCACGGCGGCCCGCACCTGGGGAGGCAGCGCACCGCCCCTCTCTTTCAAATATTTTTCCACGGCGTCGACGGCGCCCTTGCGGATCTGCCGGTCGGGCAGATCCACACCGCTCATGCGGTGCTGGGCGGAAAAAGGTACAAAGGCGGCCCCCAGGGCGGACAGGTCCCGCTCCCGCAGATTAAACTTTTCCTTGGCCAGAACCACAATGCTGCGCCCTTCCGGCGTCTCGTCGGCCAGGGAGGCCAGCTGGGCCGCGTCGGCCATCCTTTCCGGGGGAACCCCCGGGGCGGGGACAAACTCCGTGGCCATGCGGTTGCCCAGGGTGATGGTGCCGGTTTTATCCAGCAGCAACACATCCACATCGCCGGCCGCTTCCACCGCCCGGCCGGACATGGCCAGCACATTGCGCTTTAAAAGCCGGTCCATACCGGCAATGCCGATGGCGGAAAGGAGCCCGCCGATGGTGGTGGGAATCAGGCAGACCAAAAGGGCGGCCAGCACCGGTATGGATACCACGGTCCCGGAATAAACGGCGAAGGGCTCCAGGGTGGCCACCGCCAGCAGGAAAATGATGGTCAGGCCCACCAGCAGGATGGTCAGGGCAATTTCATTGGGTGTTTTCTGCCGCCGGGCCCCTTCCACCAGGTAAATCATCCGGTCCAGGAAGGTTTCCCCCGGGTTGGCCGTAATGCGCACTTTGATCCAGTCGGAAAGCACCCGGGTGCCGCCGGTCACCGAACTGCGGTCGCCGCCCGACTCCCGGATCACCGGTGCCGACTCACCGGTGACGGCGCTCTCGTCCACCGAGGCAATCCCCTCGATCACCTCCCCGTCGCCGGGAATTACCTCCCCGGCCTGCACCAGGACCACATCCCCCTTGCGCAGGGACGAAGCAGGAACTGTTTCCATGCCGCCGGCCAAAAGCCTTTTGGCCCGGGTTTCCCGGCGGGTGCGGCGCAGGCTTTCGGCCTGGGCCTTGCCCCGGCCCTCGGCCAGGGCCTCGGCAAAGTTGGCAAACAGGACGGTGATCCAGAGCCAGGCGGCAATCTGGACGTCAAACCAGAGGGTGGCCGCCCGCCCGCCAAAGGCGTCCCGGAGGGTGAAGAAGGTGGTG
The DNA here is from genome assembly GCA_036822475.1 of Bacillota bacterium. Taxonomy (GTDB): domain Bacteria; phylum Bacillota; class Desulfotomaculia; order Desulfotomaculales; family Nap2-2B; genus JAIMBK01. The sequence goes on along the minus strand of DAISHP010000106.1, from coordinate 2,862 downwards.
AGCACGGCTACAACCTCCACCACAAACATCACCGGATTGCCCCACAGCAAGCGGGGGTGCAACTTCACAAAGGCGTCTTTAAAGGCGCACCACAGCAGGGCCCGGTTAAACCCGCCCTGTATGGTTTTTCTCACTCCTTCTTTTTCCCCAGGTTCCCTTGTGGAGCCCACTGGTTTCCCGGCCGGTTCTTCCCGGCAAGGCAGGACAACTCTATCATGGTCATCCATCTTGATCATTCCTCCCCAAACGGTCGCCGGTCTTCTGCCACCGGTCGTCGGTTTAAAATACTTTACCGCCGAACATCATGAGCTGTTCCACAATGGGCCCCAGAGCCAGAACCGGGAAAAAGGTCAGGGCGCCGATGGTGAGGATAACTGCGATCAGTAAACTGGTGAAGAGCATCCCTGTCGTGGGAAAGGTTCCCGGTCCGGCGGGCACAACCTTTTTGGTCACCATGCTGCCGGCCACGGCCAGCACCGGCAAGATGACGCCGAAGCGGCCGATCAGCATGGCCAGGCCCAGGCCAATATTGTAAAAGCTGTTATTGGCGTTCAAGCCGGCAAAGGCGCTCCCATTATTGGCTGTGCCGGAGGTAAAAGCATAAAGCATTTCGCTTAGACCGTGGGGTCCGGGGTTTAAAACCGAAGAAGTCCCTGCCCTGGTTGCTGCGGCCAGGGCGGTGCCCAGGAGAATGGAAGCGGCCGGGATAAGGACCGCCAGCACGGCCATCTTCATCTCCCGGCCCCCGATTTTCTTGCCCAGATACTCCGGCGTCCGGCCAACCATCAATCCCGCTATAAAGACAGTTAAAATAACGTAGACCAGGATCCCGTAAAGACCGGCCCCGGCGCCGCCAAAGGCGGTGGAAAGCATCATTAAAAAGATCGGCACGAACCCTCCTAAGGGGGTGAGGCTGTCGTGCATATTATTTACCCCGCCGCATTCCACAGCGGTGGTTACGGTAGTGAAAAGGGAAGAGCCGGCAATTCCGAAACGTACTTCTTTTCCTTCCATGGACGTGGGCTCGCTCACGCCCAGGGCGCCGACCAGCGGGTTTCCGGTCACCTCGCTGGTATAGCAGATGCCCAGGGACACGACGAAAAGAAACAGCATGGCCGCCAGGACGGTCGTGCCCTGCCGGCGGTCCCCCACCAGGCGGCCGTAGGTAAAGGGCAGACTGGCCGGAATGATATTGATGGCCAGCATCTCCACCAGGTTGGTCAACGGAGTGGGGTTTTCCAAGGGATGGGCGGAGTTGGCGCCAAAAAAGCCGCCGCCGTTGGTTCCCAGCATCTTGATGATCTCCTGGGAGGCCACCGGCCCCAGGGCGATGGTTTGCCGGCCTCCCTCCAAAGTCTGCACGGTAAGATAGGGGCTCAGGTTTTGAATGACCCCCTGGGAAACCAGAAACAGCGCCCCCAGCACGGAAATGGGCAGCAGGATCCACAGGACGGAGCGGGTCAGATCCACCCAGAAGTTGCCGATGGTCCGGGCCGTCCGCCGGGCCAGGCCCCGGATGAGGGCCACCGCCACGGCCATGCCCGTGGCCGCCGAAACAAAGTTTTGCACCGTCAGGCCGGCCATCTGGGTAAGATAACTCATGGTGGATTCGCCGCTATAGGCCTGCCAGTTGGTATTGGTCACGAAACTGGCGGCGGTGTTGAAGGCCAGGTCCCACCTCACCGCCCCGAAACCCTGGGGATTCAGGGGAAGGAAACCCTGCGCCAGCTGCAGCAGAAACAAAAGGGCCAGGCCCAGGAAATTAAAGACCAGCACGGCCACGGCGTACTCCCGCCAGTTCATTTCCTTTTCCGCCTCCACCCCGGTCAGGCGGTAAATCAGTCTTTCCAGGGGGCCCAGGAGGCGGTCCAGGAAGGTCCGCTCTCCGCTGTAAACCCGGGCCATGTAAAGACCCAGGGGCCAGGCCAGGGCTAAAAGCAGTCCAAGGTAAAGCAAAAACTGGATCAAATCCGCTGTCTTCATTACATCTCCTCCGCCTTCAGCAAGGAATAGACGAGATAGAAGAGCAAAAAGACGGTGACCATTATCCCCAGGATCCAGTCGGTCATCGTTTCAGCCTCCCAAAATAGTCGTGGGTCATTAATAGATCCAGACATTTTCCGGGTATTGACCAATGGCTTCTTGCCGCAGTTTCCTGACGCCAGCGAGGTTGTGCCCAGCAATACATTACCCGGGCCAGCCGGTTTTCCTTATTTTCTCCCAAAACCGATGCGGGCATAGACTTTAACACCCCCTTACCCGGCATTTAAATAATACCTCACCCTGCTTTAGTCGCTGTGAGGCCATCTGAACTGTCAGTTTTGCCTGCAGGCAAGCAATGAACGCACCTCATCCCCGAACAGCTCTGATTATAGACCCGGTCCGGGTCAATTGGGGATCAGGAAAAGAACCAAAAGGCATAAAAAAACCATAAAGAAAAGATTTCCTAAAACAGAAAGGAATATTGCCAATTATCCCCCGTTATTTTTACGGAATAATCCAGTCAGTGGTTGTGGTAGCACTTTCATAATCCGGATCGGCGGCATTGGGCGACCAGCTTTTCACCGTTTTCCAGCCTGTGCCTTCATCAACCTGAAAATACAAGGAAGGGATTGCACTTTGAAAATACCAGAAACTATAATTCCTTGTATTAAATGTTAATATCATACACTATTGACAATGATTGTATTTGGTGATAAACTACTATTGAATGGGTGTTTCGCTAATGTGGCGAAGCGCCCTTGCGCTTTATATAGGGATTTCCATTTAATGGGTAAGGGTTGGAGGGAATTAAATTGGCTAAGGTAACATTATCGAAAGCTACTTTTGAAAATCTACTCAAACATTTGGTAGAAATCGAGG
>DAISHP010000105.1:0-6496 GCA_036822475.1 Bacillota bacterium | reverse complement strand
CGCCGAAAACCTTCCACTGGGTCCAGCCCACGGCGGCGACCGTCAGGGCGGCGATGCAGGAAACCCCGCCGGCTAAGCCGTCCAGGCCGTCAATCAGGTTAATGGCGTTGGTCACGGCCACGATCCAGAACACTGTCAGCGGGATGCCCAGCCAGCCCAAACTGATTAGTTCGCCATTTAGTGGATTGGTTACAAAATGGATGGCAATTCCGAAAGGCAGGATGGAAACGGCGGCGAGCGTCTGGCCGAGAAGCTTGAGCCAGGGAGTGAGGCCCCAGATGTCGTCAATGACGCCGACCAAAACGATCAGGGTGGCCCCGGCAAGTAAACCGAAGCCCGGCTGGGCCAGGTACGCGGGATAAAGCACCAGGGGTGCGCCGGCCAGAAAAGCTGCGTAAATGGCCAGTCCTCCCAATCGCGGCATAACCCTCTGGTGCACCTTGCGCGGACCGGGCAGATCCACCGCCCCCCAGGCAAAGGCGAGCTTCTCCGCCAGGGGAGTAACCACCCAGGCCACACCAAAAGCCAGGAAAATGGCGACGATTTTTTCCACCAATCTCCCCCCATGCGACAGCTATGCACAATATTATTGCTATTTTACCATCGGGCCGGGCATGCAAACAAATCTCTGGAAAAACACTTCTAACCCCGTTTATGGCGATTAAATCAAAATTGGACAAGCTTTCCCGTAAATTCTTTCTTATTCGCAGATTCCCATCCCCTAATCCCTATCCCCCATCCCCTTATCCCCGCCCTTATTTATCCAGCCTGGCGCCCGTTTTCCGCAAGGCCGCCTGCACCCATTTGATCTGTTCCGGCCGAAAAAGGGCAGGGTCCGCGCCGGATAAAACCGCCCCCGCGGCGGCGGCCCCGGCGGCGTCCCCCAGGACACACAGGTTGGGGATCACCCTGACTTCCGCCCAGGCCAGGGAAGCCGCGCCGGTGGCGTAACCCGGCACCAGCAGGTTGACCAGTTGCGGAGTAACCAGCATTTCAAAAGGAAGGTAAACCGGGTTTTGCGGCTGGCCCCCTCCGGCTGCCAGGTCCGGCCGTAAACTTGCCGTCACCGGCCACCGGCAGGCGCCGCCCGCCTTCAAGTCGGCCGGTGTGTAGGCGTTTATGTCGATCAAGTAATAGGCCAGGCCGATCCGCGCGGCGTAGTTGCCCCGGTCGGCCCCGTCCGCCGGGCCGGCGCCGGCAAGCTGACATTCGGCGGGAGTAAGGGCGAAGCAGGCGTTTTCTCCGGCTTCGCCCGGCCCCGCGGAAGTTTGCCCGGCCGCCGTCCCCAGAACGCTTTCCGTTCCAGAAACGTTTGAAATCTGCTTTTGTAAATGGACGGTTTCCCTTAAATAGAGGACGTCCCCCGTCACCGGCCGGCCGCTTTCGTCCTTCACCAGTTCCGCCTGGTGAAAACCGCAGCGCCCGCCCCGCCCGTCCGCCGCGCTGAACTGCCGCAGGGCCTCCAGAAACTCCGGCCGGGCAATCAATTCCCGCGCCTTCAGCAGGGCCTCGTCCACATCCAGGGCGTCCGGCCGCTTATCCGGCGGGTAACGGCTGGTGCCCAGGTCACGCCGGCAGGCCCGGCCGTCCACGTTAAAGATTAACAGGGCGTTTACCCACCACTGATCGCTTCCCGCCCCGGCCTGGGCGGCGTTTAAAGGCTTGAGGGCAAAGCCCCGGGGAGCATACCGGTCGTTAAAATCAACAACCGCGGGGTTGCTGCGGCAGGTATCCGCTCCGCCCACAATCCCCCAGCTGCCGGACGGGTCTTTAAGAAAAAGGAGGTCCCCGGTTTGCCGGGGGGTTTCTGGCACCGCCACGCCGGTTACCTTAAACATCAGCGTCGCCGCCTGCTGGCGCGCCGGCCTGCCTTCTCCTCCCCGCTCACCGGGGGGCAAATAAACGTCCGGCCAGTCCCCGCGGCCGACCGTCACGCTTGCCCCCGCCAGCCGGGTCAGCCGGCCGTCGTCGGAAGCGTCGATAAACACGCGCCCGGCAATCTTCCGCAGCCCCTTCCCCCAGGCGAGCGTGCCTTCGCCGTCCCGGCAAACCTCCCTTAAACGCAAAGCGGTGATCCGGGAAGAAAAAGAACTTTTCCGCAGGTCCGGACCGGTTTGCGGCGGCAGGCCGGTTTGCGGCGGAAATGCCCGCCCCTTGCTTCCGGACAGGTCCGGCGGCGGCTCAATTCCGGGTAAATCCGGCAGACGTTTGCTCCGGGAGGCGAAGCCGCTCTCCGCCGGCTCCTTTTGCACTTCCCACACGTCGTATCCCCACCGCACAGCTATATTTTTGTAGCGGGCCAGATCGGCGGCTAAAAGACCGGCCATCTTCTCCGGATTGTAAAACTGGCCGGTCTCCCCGTACCACCGGCCAAAGGAGCCGGCGGCCACCGGGTAGCCCCGCCAGAGCCGAACGTCAAAAAAATTTTGCCCGCCCGCAGTGCCAATTCCTCCCAGCATGCGCTCCGGGGCGGGCACAATCACCAGGATGGAACTCTCCGGGGCAAGCTGCGCCGCCGTCTGCGCCGCCGCGCAACCGGCAAAGGTCCCGCCGTAGATCACCACATCATATTTTTCCGTCTCTTCCTGCGCGCAGCCGCCTGTCGCGAATCCGAAAGAAAGCAGAAAAACTATTAAACCGATCTGTCTAAATATTTTCATTTTCCCTTATCCAGATCAACTCAATACCCAGCTGGTCAGCTACCTTTTTAATTTCCGGATCGCCGGTCACGATCGGCGCTTCTATTTCTTTGGCCAGCGCCACTACGAAAGAATCGGCATAGGATAGCCCTCCCCTGGATTTTATTTGCGCAGCGTTTTTTATTTTCGGCCAGGAAACGTCAACGAGAGTTAAAGCTTCTTCAGCAAAAACGTTGTTTACCAGTTCATCGGCGGCTTCTTTACCTTTTCTACGCGTGATTACGTAATAAGCTTCGCCAAGATTAATAAGACTCAGAAACAATTTAGAATTTGGGACAGTAAACATCTTTGTTACTGTTTCCGCTCCTGGCTCATCTTCAAGCACAGCCAGCAAAGCATAAGTATCGAGAACGCAGCGAGCAAACATCCCTTTTTTTGAAGGCGTTTCATTTGCTGAAGGCGTCCCGCTATTATTACCCTTCCCTTTATTTACTTGAAAGTTAAGACTTTCCATGCAATCCGCTATCCCTTTCGACAGCCCTTTCTTTAAGCAATGCTGCAGTCAGCTTCTCTTCCCCGGGAAGGCTTCTAAATTTTCCCCTGAGTTCGACAAAAGGATGTTTTGGCAGGGGACGCAAAATAATTGAACCGTTGCGCTCCTCAAGAACCAATTTGTCACCTTTTTTTAACCCGTAACGTCTGCGTAATTCTACGGGTATAACTATTTGCCCCTTTTCCGACAAAGTAATTTTCAACATAAATCTTACCTCCGGGAGCAAATCTTACTTTGTTTTGATTATACTACCCCGGGGAAATATCGGGCAAGAGCCAGAGGAGGAAAAAAAATTTATTTTGAAGGAAACTTTTTCCCGGTTTTTAACGTCATATAGTAAATGATGAAATAATGAGGTTCAGGAAGGATTCGACGTTTTTGTGCCGAATTTGCTTTAAAGGCAGAGAAAGGTATAAAAGGGAAGAGGCCCAGGAGGAAATACCGGTGAGATTTTTGCACGGTGAAATTTTTATTTCGGCGGTGAAATCTTGAAAACTGGACATACTTTCCCCAAAAAGCAAACCCATAAACCGCTGCTCTTTGCGTCTGGGCTGCTGGTGCTGGCGGCCGGGTGCCTCTTTTTGGTGCTGGCGCTCCATTTTTTGGGCTTTCCGGCGGCCCGGGCCGAAAAAGAACCGGCGGCAACCCTTTCCGGCCGGCAGTTCTCTGGGGCACCCGCGCTTTCGTCCGAACCCGCCCAGAAAAATGAAGAAGTGACTTTTCTGAACGACCGGGCGGCATCCGTCATCGGCGCCATGCCGCTGGCCGCCCCCGGCTTCGTACGCCCGGAGGGGCTCACCGGGGCCGGGCAGGTGGTGGCCATCGCCGACAGCGGCCTGGGCAACGGGCGGATGGACGACCCGCACCCGGACCTGAAAAGCCAGCCTGGCCAGAAGCCCAAAGTAATTATGCTGAAATCCTGGGCCGGGCGTGTGAGCGCCGACGACCCCACAGGCCACGGCACGCACCTGGCCGCCACCGTGGCCGGCACAGGCGTAGCCTCCGACGGCCGGTTTGCCGGCGTGGCCCCGGGGGCCAGCATCTACTTCCAGGCCATTTTAAACCCGGAGGACAAGCCCGCGCCGCCGCGCGAGCTGGCCGCCCTGTTCACTCCCGCTTACGCCGCCGCTGCCCGCATCCACCTGGACGGCTGGGGAAGCAAGGGCAACTTTTATTCGGCGGGCGCCGCCCAGGCCGACGCCTTTATTGATCAGCACCCGGACTTCCTGGTGATTTTCGGCGCGGGCAACGACGGCCCGGAGCCGGGCAGTTTAACCAGCGAGGCCAACAGCAAAAACGCTCTGGTGGTGGGCGCCAGCGAAGGAGCCCGGCCGGCCTTCGGACCGGGCGAGGACAACGCCGCCGAGGTGGCCCGCTTTTCCAGCCGCGGCCCCACCGCCGACGGCCGCGCCAAACCCGACCTGGTGGCCCCCGGCTCCGGGATTATTTCCGCCGCTTCGCCCCTGATTAAAAGCAATTTTATGCCCAACCCGCTGTACACCCGCATGCAGGGCACCAGCCAGGCCGCCGCCGTCACCGCCGGGGCCGCCGCCCTGCTCCGCGAGTACCTGCAAAAAGAAGAGAAAGTCCCGTCCCCGTCGGCGGCCCTGCTCAAAGCCGCCCTGATCAACGGCGCCCGGCCCATCCCCGGCAGCGGGGCGGGGTTCGGCCGCCTGGACCTGGCCACCACGGTCATCGCCCTGAAGGAAAAGCTGTTTCTTTTCGCCGACGAGCGAAGCCCCTTAAGCCGGGACGAAAAGCGTTTCTACCGCTACGAAGTGGACGCGCGGACCGAGCCGTTCGTCGCCACGCTGGCCTGGACGGACCCGCCGGCAGAGCCCGGCGCGGCGAAAACCCTGGTGAACGACCTGGACCTGGTGGTCACTGCCCCCGACGGCAAACAGTACCTGGGCAACGACGACTCCCGGCAGGGCGTCAAAGATGACCGCAACAACGTGGAGCGCGTCGTCATCCCGCATCCGCTGCCCGGCATCTACACCGTGGAAGTGAAGGCCGCCGGGCTGACCCGGGGCGCCCAGGACTTCGCCCTGGTCTACGGCCAGCCGCCGGGGCGGGAAGTGGTGAGCGGTTACGATGCGGATAAAAACCTCCTTCAGTTTGCGAGCGGAAGTAAAATGGCCGTCCCGCCGGTGGTAAAAACCGCCCTGGGGCGCTCCCTGACCCCCGAAAAGCCGCGGCCCATTTTTCCGGGGGAAGACGCCTACATCGCCCGCGGCCAAAACCTCTACCTGGTGGAAGAAGTATGGCGCGCTCAGGCCGCCCAAAACCTGCCCCTGTCCAGCGGCACCCTGTTTTTAGAGGCCTGCCCCGACCAGCGGGAAGGCGGCTTTTACCTTCACCCCCTGGTCACCGTCCTGGCCAACGGCAAACAAATCGCCAGTGCCGCCGATTTGCCCGCCGGCGCGCCGGCCGTCGGCCTGATTAACCCCTCTTCCCAGACCATCTGGTGGATCAAGGCCGACTTCCAGCTCAAGGAAGGCATCTTAAAGGAAATCGACGCTGCCAATCGCCGGCTTTTCCTCTTCGGCAGCGAGCAGGCGTACCCGCTGGCCGCCGGCGCCGCCTTTTCCTTCACGGACACGGCCGTTGACGGCAGCCGCGCCGATCTGCCTTACGGCGCCCCCGTTGCCGGCACTATCGACCAGTTGACGCCGGGCATGCCGGTCCAGCTGGTCATCTCCCCGCAAGACGGGCAGGTCGTCTATGTGGGGGCCAAACGCGCCCTGGCCGTGGGGGAAATTAAAGAAGTTAGCCCGGCCGGGGAAAAAATTACCCTGGGTGATCCGCCCGGCAAAGCTAAAAGTTACCAGCTGATCAGCGGCGTGCCCGTCACGAAAGACGGCCGGCCGGTCCGGCTGGCGGAACTGAAGCCCGGCCTGCACGCGGCCCTTTTGCTGGCCGGCGATACGGTCATCGGCGTCCAGGCGGACTCGCTGGTCACCTCCGGCCAGGTGATCTACTTCGATAGCGCTAAGAACAGGCTCTATTTCCTGGATTGCCGCAACCGGATGCAGACTCTGGCGGTGGCGGCGGAAGCGGCGTTTTTCCGCTGGGGGCAGCCCGGCGAACCCGGCTCGCTGCTGCCCGGCGATTGGGTGCGGCTGACCCTGGACCCCCGCACCGGGGAGGTCAGGCGGTGTGATGTGGCCGACGCGGAAGCCGAGCAAAGCGGCCTGGTCGACTACTACGATCCTGCCCGCAGGCTGGCGGTGTTCCTCCCGCGGGGGGCGGGCCTGGTTTCGGCCTGTACGAACGTGACGAAAAACGGCTACCCGGTGCAGAT
>DAISHP010000104.1:0-6502 GCA_036822475.1 Bacillota bacterium | reverse complement strand
TGACCGAGAAAAAGATTGCCGACGAATTAAAACGCGTTCCGGGAGTCGGCGCCGTTCAGCTGTACGGAGGTATGGAGAGGCAAATCAATGTCCATTTCGACCTGCAAAAAATAAATGGTTACCACCTGAATTTACTCCAGATAAAGCAGGTTCTGGCGGCAGAAAACTTAAACCTGCCGGCCGGCAGTATAAAATCCGGCCCGCAGGAATACTTTGTCCGGATTCCGGCCCGGTACAGGGATATAGAGGAAATAAAAAATACGGTCGTCGGTTATTTTAGCGGCAGACCGGTTTACCTGAAGGACGTCGCCGAAGTGGAAGACGCCTACAAAGAGCAAACCGTAAACGGCTGGGCGGACGGGAAGAAGGCCATCGTGCTTATTTTGCAAAAGCAGGCCGGTAAAAATACCGTCAGAGTTGCCCGGGACGTCAAGGAAAAACTTCAGGAAATAGAAAAAGAACTGCCCGCCGACGTGAAAATCAATACCGCTATGGACAGTTCCGAAGATATTTTACGTTCCGTGAAAACTTTGCAGAATGAATTATTAAGGGCTATTTTGCTTGTCATAATCGTAACCATTCTCTTTTTAAGGAGAGTCAAGGCGGCTGTCATCATTGCTCTGACCATTCCTTTTTCCCTGATTATCGCCTTCATCCCGCTCTCTTTATTTGGCCATACGATAAACCTGATTTCGCTGTTGTCGCTGGCCATTGCCTGCGGCCTGGTGGTCGATGACGGGATTGTGGTCCTGGAGAACATCACCCGCCACCTGGAGCGCGGCGGCCGGCCGGGAACCAGCGCCATTTACGGCGCCAGCGAAGTGGGCATGGCCGTGACGGCTTCCACCATGACGGTCGTGGTGGTTTTCGTTCCGCTGATGTTTGTGGGCGGGATTACCGGAACCCTTTTTAATGAGCTGGGGTTTGTGCTAGTCGTGACCCTGCTGGCTTCCCTTTTTACTGCCCTCTCCATGACGCCGATGCTGTCCGCAAGGTGGCTGGGAGCCGGCAAGAAAGAAACCGTGGAAAAGGAAGGCTTCGGAAGTAAATTTTACCAGACGACGGAAAAACAGCTGGTTTTTCTTGAAAACGCTTACGGCCGCGTCCTCACCTGGGCCCTGGCCCACAAAAAAACCGTCATTACCCTGGCCGTCACGATTTTTGCCAGCAGCCTCGCCCTGGTCCCTTTTCTGGGCACCAGTTTTCTCCCGGATATGGACTCCGGGGATGTCAACATTGAATTTCGCCTGCCGGAAGGAACAAGGATCGAAGAAACAACCGGAGTTATTGAAAAAATGCTGCAAACCATCAATAAAGTAGTAAAACCGGAAGAATTGAGGCACTCTTACGCTTATGACGGGCAGAGCGAAGAAGGATTCGGCGCGGCTATGGGCATGGAGGAAGGGCCCAACGTCGGGACGATTGGTTTTAAACTGGTGGACAGGGATAAAAGGGAACGCAGCGCCAGCGAGATCGCCAGCCAATTAAGGGCACAACTGGAGAGAATACCGGGCCTCAGCCGGATGAAGGTAACCGCCACGAACCCGCTTTCCTCGCTTGCGATCGGCGGCGGAAAGCCGATCGCGATTGAAGTTGCGGGCCCAGACCCGGGGACCAACCTCGCCGTGGCCGAACAGGTGAAAAAGATTGTGCAGGAAGTTCCCGGCACGGCGGACGTTTCCCTCAGCCAAAAAGATCCCCGGCCGGAAATCTGGGTGGAGGTGGATCGCGAAAAAGCAGCCTCTTTTGGGCTCAACATTGCCATGATCGCCGGGACGGTCCGCAACTATTTTTACGGTGATAAACCTACCGAATTCCGCGAGGCAGGCGATAGCTTTGCTATTTTCACCCGCCTGAGCGAGGCGGACAAAAACAGGCTGGAAAATTTGCCGGAAGTGCCGATTTTTACTCCCGACGGCAGGATGATTAAATTGAAAAATATCGCCGAAATAAAAAGCGGGGAGGGACCGGTAGAAATCGAAAGGAAAAACCGCCAGCGGATCGTCAGGGTAGAGGCGGATAAATACGGCCGTTCCCTCGGGGAAATTACCGGCGACATCAAGGAGGCGCTGAAAAATATGGAGATCCCGCCGGGTGTTTCCCTTCGTTTCGGCGGAGAAGTGGAAGAACAACAAAAAGCCTTTCAGGACCTCGGTCTTTTGCTGGTCCTGGGAATTGTCCTTGTTTACATGGTGATGGCCTCGCTGTACGGCAATTTCCGGGATCCCCTGATCATCATGTTCTCTGTGCCCTTTGCTTTATCGGGGGTATTTTACGCCTTTTATTTGACCGGGACGCCCTTAAGCCTGATTTCTTTCATGGGCATCATCATGTTAACCGGAATTGTCGTTAAGAACGCCATTATTTTACTCGACTATACCCACCTGCTGCAAAATAGAGGGCAGCCTTTACGGGAAGCGATCACCAATGCCGGGCGCAACCGGTTACGGCCGATCCTGATGACTGCCGCCGCCATGTTTTTCGGCATGCTGCCGCTGGCCATTTCCCGGGGGGTAGGGGCGGAATTATGGAACCCGCTGGGAATCACCATGATGAGCGGGCTGGCCGTGTCCACCCTGGTCACCCTGGTGCTGATTCCGACAGTTTATTGCCTGTTTGAGGAAAGAAAACTCCGCAAGGCGGCTGGCCTTGAAAAGGCAAACGGGAAGCCCTCCTGATGACCTGGGCGGGAGGACTGCCGTTCTCTCCATAACGGATGAAGATAGAGGCACAGAAGGATAGAGGGATAGAGGCACAGAGGCACGAAGAGATAGGGATGGACGATCGCCTTGGGCCTTTGTTTGGGCTCGGGAAATCTTGGGCCTGATCTTTTTTACGGAGGAGTTACCCATGGGAACGTTCGTTCCCTCCATAAAGAATGAAAATAATCGTATCAGGGAAGAGGGCCAGACCCCCTACCCCCTAATTCCTAACCCCTAATTCCTATTTTCGTGGGAGGGGCGCAGCGATGAAACTGCTTTTTATTACCTATGATGCGGATTTTGACGAGGACGTAATGGAGATGCTCAATTCGCTGGGGGTTACGGGTTTTACCAAGTGGGACCGGGTGCTGGGCAAAGGGCAAAAGGGTGAACCCCGGCTGGACAACCCGGTCTGGCCGGGGTTCAACTGCGCCGTAGCGGCGGTTGTCGGTGATGACGATCAGGAAAGGGTCCTGGAAGAACTTAAGAAATATTCCTTCCAGCGTGATGGTAAAGGCTTTAAAGTTTTTGTGCTGCCGGTTTTAACCATTATTTAGCAGCTCAAGTTGCCTGAAACCCCTTTGAGTAAAAATTGTTTTAACGTCTGCAAGATGCGGTCGTATTTATATTCCCGGGCAAAAACGAAACGGTCGAGGGCGGCCACCCCCACTGCCCCAAAAATGGCGGCCGCCGCCGTCTCCGTTTCCAGGTCGCGGCGGATCACCCCTTCCGCCTGGCCCTTTTTCAGCAGCTCTTGAATGGTTTGGAAGTAACCCGAGCGCAGCCGCTGGACCTGTTCTTCCCACCGGTGGCCCAACCCCCAGACTTCGCTGAGGAGGATCTTGCAGTAGTCCCGGTATTCTTCAAAAAAGCCTAACTGGGCGGCAATCAGGGCCTCCAACTTGGTCAGGACGGTATCCTTGCGCGCCACTTCCCGGCTGACGGCAGCCTCCAGCCTGGCGATCCCTTCCTCGAGGAGCGCAAGAAAAAGCCCTTTTTTCCCTTTATAGTTGTAGTAAATGGTTCCCTTGGCGATGCCTGCATTTTTCGCGATTTCCTCCACCGTGGCCCGGGCGAACCCTTTTTCAGCAAATACTTTCACGGCGGCATCAAAGATGGGCAAACGTCTGGTTCCGTTCACTAACCTGCACATCCTTTCCTAAATATAAACATCAGCCAGAGGAATTTCCAGTAGCGGAAGTAAAACTTATCGCCCGGCCCGTTGATCCGGTAATAAAGGATGCCGCCGGCAGCAATCGCCGCTCCCGCAAGCGCCGTCCAGACCGGGACGGATTGGGCGAGCGCGTATCCGAGCAGACCCAGAAAACAGGCCAGGCTTATCTTTTCCAGGTAGGGACGCCGGGCGTAAAACAGGGTATATTCTTTCCCCGGGACGGCCCGGCGCTGCAGGAGATAGCGCCCCTCCGCAGCGTACGCCGCCGTATAAATGGCTATCCGCTGGGTGTACACGAGCAGGCAGGGAAGGAGCGCCGGCCATCCCCCCGCGCCGGCGCAAAAGCCGGCGGCAAACCGGACCAGCGCACCGGAGGCCGCTACGCCGGCGTTCAGAAGAGGGATTCTTTTTACGCTTTCGTAGAAAATCTGGACCAGGGGCAGGAGGAGGGCAAAAGGAAGCACCTCCGGCAAAAACCAGCAAAGCAGGGCTAATCCGGCGGCCGTCCGGCCGGCAAAAAGAACAGGCAACCACCTGGCGGGAATAATTCCACCGACGGAAGCCCGCTCTTTTTTGCGGGGGTGGAGCCGGTCGCTGGCCAGGTCTTTGTAGTCGTTCAGCCAGTACTTGGCCTGGTTGATCAAAAATTCTCCGCAAAACCAGGCAAGAGCCAAATCGGAGAAGGAAAAATGGCGCGTTATGGCCAGCGCGTATAACACCCCGCCCCAGAAGTAAAGGGAACCGCCCAGGATTGCCCCGAAGCGGGGCAAGAGAAGGTAGCAAATGAGCTTCCCTTTGCCTGTCTTAAAATTAAAAAATCCGCTCCTCACTTTTAAAATCCTTCCGCTTTTTGATGACCGCGTCTTTGGGCCCAAATCCCGTCGGCCACCCGGCCCCATTCCGCGGCGCGCCGGTCCAGGCAGGCGGCCAGGAACCCTTCCAGGATTGTTTGGGCCCCTTCGTGGGTGGGACGGGCTCCCGTTTCCCGGACAATCTCCCGCAGGGCGGCCGGATTGTCGATCACCGGGCAGGGGCGCAGGTGGTTGCGGTTAAACGGCTGGCGCTTCTGGAAGGCGGCAAAAAAAGGCGAGCGCAGCACTTCCAGCAGGGTTTTCCGGTTAATGTTGTCCGCGGCAAAGTGCACGAAGGCGCACGGCTCGACCTCCCCGGCGGCGTTGATGTGCAGGTAGCGCCGCCCGCCGGCGATGCACCCTTCGGTGTATTCGCCGTCGTTCCAGAAATCGCAGAGCATGATCGGCTTATGCGCGCGCAGGAAAGGAACCCTTTCGGCAAGGTAGGCCCGCTGGGCGGGGGTGACCATTAAATCCACGTCAGGGTTGCGCCCGATGGGGATGTAGTGGAAGATCCAGCCGTAGACTACTCCCTGCGCAATCAGGAAATCAATGAATTCATCGCTCGTGATTTCTTCAACGTTGTGGCGGGTGGCTGTCAGGGAGACGCCAAAAATTGCTCCCCTTTCGCGCAGCAGGTCCATGGCGCGCGTTACCCGCGCAAACGTCCCGGCTCCCCGCCGGGCGTCGGTGCGTTCGGCAAACCCTTCCAGGCTGATGGCGGGCGTGAAGTTGCCCACTTCGACAATCCGGTCGGCCACCTTTTCGTTAATCAGCGTCCCGTTGGTATAGGCCATGAAGGCCATGTCCCGGTGTTTGGCCAGGAGGTCGAACAGGTGCGGGTAGGCCAGGGGCTCCCCGCCGGAAAGCACGATCCAGTGGATGCCCAGCTCCTTTGCTTCTCCGAAAAGACGGTCCAGCCGCTGGGGGTCTAAGGAGTTCCGGTCGGAATATTTTCCCGCCCAGCACCCCGCGCAGGTTAAATTACAGGCGCTGGTGGGATCAACCAGGAGCAGATTGGGGACATTGACACCCAGTTTGACACTCAGGGCTCTTTGCCGGGGAATACCCAGCAAAAGGTTGTTGACAAACCAGTTGTAGACCAGGCGGTTTTTCACGTTGGGATGGACGTGCTGCAGCACTTTTAAATAACTGCGGACAACAGGACTGCTCTGGTAAAGATCCGTCAGCTGATCAATCTGCGCTTTGTGGTTTTCCTGCGTGGCAACCAGCCGGGCGATGGTCAATAGTCGGGGAAAATTAGCCGCGGGGTTTTTTTCCGCAAAGGCCAAAGCACGCCGGAGAACCTGTTCGGCCAGGATTCTTTTGAGCGCGTCCAGTTTTGGTGCCGTAACGTTCATCGTTTACTCCCTCCTTAAGTAGTCCGGTGGACGCATAATGTAAAAGTAGGACAACCTGGTACACATATTAGACCAATGGGTTTAATTAAAATTATAATCACCTGCGTAGAGGTTGTCAAGCAACAAAAGGATGGAAAAAGGAATGTAGGAGACGTTCAACCGAACGACGTCAACAAGAAAATTTTCCGGTCACAAAAAACCTTGCCAACGTCTTCTCCACCGGATAAACTATAAACAGCACTTTGCTGCGACCCGTTTCATGTGCCTGGAAAAATAGCGGCGTCGGGCTTTCGGAGGGAAAAAAATAACGACAAGAGAACTGAACGCTGGCGGCCTGACCTACGAGGAGTACCGGCTGTTTCCGGAAGATGGGCGCCGGCACGAACTTATCGGAGGGGAGCACTTCGTGACGCC
>DAISHP010000103.1:0-6504 GCA_036822475.1 Bacillota bacterium | reverse complement strand
GAATGAGGCCCAGCTGCTCGCCCAGGTGCAAACGCAGGGTGCTCAGAGCGAAGGCCACCACGTCGGGCCGGTCCGCGACGAAGAGGAGCAGATCCCCCGCTTCCGCCTCCAGGCGTCCGGCGATGGCGCCGATTTCTTTTTCCGTGAAAAACTTGGCGATGGGGGATTTCACCCCTTCGCTTTCCACGACAAAGTAAGCCAGGCCCTTTGCCTTGTTCGCCGTAGCGAAGGAAACCAGTTCGTCAATTTCCCGGCGGCTTAAAGCTCTCCCGCACCCTTTCGCGTTGATTCCCTTGACTTTTCCGCCGGCGGCCACCGCCGAAGCGAATACTTTAAAGCCGCAGTCCGCCGCCAGATCGGTGACGTCTTTGATTTCCAGCCCGAACCTGATGTCCGGTTTGTCCGTCCCGAAACGATCCATGGCCTCCTGGTAGGAGAGCCGCGGGAAGGGCCGCGGGACTTCTTCCCCGGTGGTTTCCCGGCAAATGTACGCGACCATTTCTTCCGTCAGGTCCAGAATGTCGTCGATGTCGATAAACGACATTTCGAGATCGATCTGGGTAAATTCGGGCTGCCGGTCGGCCCGCAGATCCTCGTCCCGGAAGCAGCGGACGATTTGAAAATAGCGCTCCAGGCCCGCCACCATCAAAATTTGCTTGAACAACTGGGGGGACTGGGGCAGAGCGTAAAAACAGCCGGGGTTCAGCCTGCTGGGTACCAGGAAATCGCGGGCGCCTTCCGGGGTGCTGCGCGTCAGCATGGGCGTCTCGATCTCCAAAAAGCCGTGCCGGCTTAAAAATTCGCGCGTGGCCTGCGCGGCGCGGTGCCTTAAAAGCAGAGCGCGCTGCATTTCCGGCCGGCGCAGGTCCAGGTAGCGGTAACGCAGGCGAATGTTTTCGTCCACGTCCACCCCGTCTTCAATGTAGAAGGGCGGGGTTTTGGCCCGGTTTAAAATCCGTACCTCCCGGGCCCGGACGTCGATCTGACCGGTGGCCAGGTGGGGGTTTTCGGTGCCTTCCGGGCGTTTTTCCACCCGGCCGGCCACCGCCAGCACGTATTCGCCGCGGACGGTTTCGGCCTTCCGGAAGGCTTCGCGGGAGAGATCGGGGCTGAAGACCACCTGAACGATTCCGGAGCGGTCCCGCAAATCGATAAAAATCAAACCTCCGTGGTCGCGGCGCCGCTGCACCCAGCCCGTTAAAACAACCTCCTGCCCCGCGTGCTCCAGGCGCAGCGCGCCGCAATGGTGAGTCCTTTTTAAACCGCGCATATCTTCCATTAAATAGTGCTTCCTTTCCTTCGTAATTTGCCGATTTCTTCCGCCAGTCCGGCGGCGGGAACTTCCTTTTGGGCACCGGTGGTCATGTCCCTTAAGATGACCATCCCTCTGGCCAGTTCTTCTTTGCCCAGAATGACCACCGCCGGTGCGCCGGTTTTGCCGGCGTACTTCATTTGCGCCTTTAAGCTGCGGCCGAGATAGTCCTTGTCCGCCGCCAGCCCTTTTTGACGCAGGGTCTGGAGCAGCTGCAAAGCTTCGCTTTCCAGGGTGTCGTCGACGGAAGCCAGAAAAACGTCCGGTCTGTCCCGGCCCGGCAGCTCGCTCCCCTGTTCCTGCATGGCCAGCAGCAGCCGCTCCAATCCGATGGCGTAGCCGATCCCCGGGGTGGGCGGGCCGCCGATGGTTTCCACCAGGTTGTCGTAGCGGCCGCCGCCGCCGACCGAACTTTGCGCCCCGATGCCGGGGGCCATCATTTCAAAGGCCGTCTTGGTGTAATAATCCAGACCGCGGACCAGGTAGCGGTCGGCTACATAGTCAATCCCCAACGCCTTTAAATATTTTTGCACGTCCTGGAAATGGGCGGCGCAAGATCCGCACAGGCAATCCAGGCTGGTAGGGGCGTTTTTGGCCAGCTCCCGGCAGCGGGGGACCTTGCAGTCGAGGGCGCGCAAAGGGTTGGCCGCCAGGCGCCGCAGGCAATCGGCGCAGAGGTCGTTTTGGTGCGCCCGGAAATAGGCCGTGAGCTTTTCGCGCAGGACCGGCCGGCAATCCGGGCACCCTACGCTGTTCAGGTGCAGCTCCAAATTTAGCTGCAGACGCCCGCAAAAATCCATGGCCATGGCGATTACCTCGGCATCGACGGCGGGGCGGGGGGATCCGAACACTTCCACCCCCACCTGGTGGAACTGCCGGTAGCGCCCGGCCTGCGGACGGTCGTAGCGAAACATGGGGCCGATGTAAAACAGCTTGACCGGCTGCGGCCCGGCGTTGAGGTTGTTTTCCAGGTAGGCGCGGGCCGCCGCGGCGGTGCCCTCCGGGCGCAGGCTGAGGCTGCGGTCGCTGCGGTCCCGGAAGGTGTACATTTCCTTTTCCACGATGTCGGTGGCGTCTCCCACGCCCCGGTTGAATAACTCGGAGTGTTCGAAAATGGGGGTGCGGATTTCCGCATACCCGTATTCCCGGCAGAGCTGGCGAAAACACTCTTCGATATATTGCCACTTTTCCACTTCCCCGGGGAGGATATCACTGGTTCCCCGGGGGCGGGTAGTTAACATAAAGAAAACCTCCTTGAAAATTATAGGCACAAAGGCAACAGGCACAAAGGCACAAAGGGAAAATAGCCCGGTCATCTGTGCATTTCCCTCTGTGCCTCTGTGCTTCTGTCCCTTTTGAAAATAGAGGTACAGAGGTAACAGGCACAAAGGCACAAAGGAAAGTATGCCTGCCTTAGGCCTCATTTTCACTATATTAATGGCGAGAACGAATGTTCTCATGGGCAACTCCTAAAAAAACAGGGATTAGGGATTAGACTTCCCTGCCGATTTTTAGAGGTGCCGGCAGAGGACGAAAAAGTTGTGTTTCAACTAAAAGTTACCCTGTCCCTCCTTTGTGCCTTTGTGCCTCTTTTCCTATACTCCCTCTTGCCTGTTTATTTTGTATCCTTTGTTTTTTACCATTCCCCCGTTAAAAAGGGGTTATATTTGCTTTCTTCGCCAATCGTGGAGGCGGGTCCGTGCCCCGGGAGGACCTTCGTTTCGGGCGGATAGACAAGGAGCCTTTCTTTAATGGAATTGATTAACTGCCGGTGGTTCCCGCCCGAAAAATCAGAGCGGCCGACCGACCCGGCAAAAAGGGTGTCGCCGGTAAGCAGGTTGTTGCCGGCTTCCAGAGTGATGCCGCCGGGCGTATGGCCGGGGGTATGGATCACTTTCACGCTCACCTTGCCGATTTTAATGATGTCACCATCCTGGAGGAGGCGGTCCGCCGCTTTGAATTTTAAATAAGAGCCCGTGAGAAGAGAAAGATTTCCCACCGGATTGGTGAGCATTTTGGCGTCTTTGGCGTGGATGAGCACCTGCGCGCCGGTGGCCTTTTGCAGCTTACCGAGCCCACCGATGTGGTCAGCGTGCCCGTGGGTCAGAATAATGAAGCGGCAGTTTAAATGATGCCTCTGTAGCGCTCGCAGGATGCGCTCCACGTTGCCCCCGGGGTCCACCACGGCGGCTTCCCGGGTTTCCTCGCAGCCGATGAGGTAGCAGTTGGCTTCCAGCGCGCCCACCGGAAATCCCTCGAGAATCAAGAAGCATACCCCCAGTTCTTTATTTGCTCTCCAGCAAAAGGGTCACCGGGCCGTCGTTGACCAGTTCCACCAGCATATGCGCCTGAAAAGTCCCGGTGGCCACTTTGATCCCCTTTTCCCGCAGTTGGGCGGTAAACAATTCGTAGAGGCGCCGCGCTTTGTCCGGCGGGGCGGCGGAAGAAAAACTGGGGCGCCGGCCGCGGCGGCAATCGCCGTAGAGGGTGAACTGGGAAACAACCAGCGCTTCGCCTTTGATCTCGAAAAGAGAACGGTTGAGCTTGCCCGCTTCGTCCTCAAAAATTCTCAGGAAGGGGATTTTTTCAGCCAGGTAGGCAGCGTCCGCCGCTTCGTCATCCGCCCCGACGCCCAGGAGGACCAGGAGTCCACGGCCAATGGAGCCTACCACCTGGTCGTCAACGGTTACCTTTGCCCTGGACACTCTTTGGATTACCGCCCGCATTTGTTTTCCTCCAGAATACAAGGCACAAAGTGGGTTTCGAGGCACAGAGGCAACAGGCACAAAGGCACAAAGGAAAATATACCTGCCTTAGGCCTCATTTTCATGATTAATGGAAAGAACAAACGTTCTCATGAGGGACTTCCTCGAAAAACTTCCTCTCATCCCTCTGTACCTTAGTGCCTCTGTGCCTTTGTACCTTTGTGCCTTTCCCTTCAGCTTGTCCGCCTTACCTCACAGACGTCTTTCACGCGGTTGATCTTGCCGATGAGGTAATCCAGTTCTTCCTTGCTCTTCATTTCTAAAATCATTTCAATGGAGGCCTGGCGGTCTTTGCGCCCTCTGGCGGTGACCCAGCTGGCGCTCATTTTCATTTCGGCGATGACCGCCATTACGTCGCTGA
Organism: Bacillota bacterium; assembly: GCA_036822475.1. Taxonomy (GTDB): domain Bacteria; phylum Bacillota; class Desulfotomaculia; order Desulfotomaculales; family Nap2-2B; genus JAIMBK01. Next base: position 2,066 of record DAISHP010000103.1, on the reverse strand, counting down.
GTAAGCCGGCCCGGTCCATGGCCGTGATTTCTAATTTAACCTGAAATGGATGTTGAACCCCCTGGTCCCAGCTGGCCTCGACGAGCCGATCCCGGTCGGTTTTTTGCCACAGCACGACGTTGCGGCAGTCGGAGCGGTGGATGGAGACCCCCCGCCCCCTGGTGATGTAGCCGGTGATCGGGTCGCCGGGAACCGGGTTGCAGCAGTGGGCCAGGCGGGTTAAAAGGTTGCCCGTCCCCTTTACCTGGACGCCCTGGACCGGTTGAACCGGCTGGGAAGTGGGGGGAGGTTCGGATTTAAGCGGCTGTTCCTCGACCGTCAGCGCCCTGGCTAATTTAAGCTCTTCTTTTTTCAGATCCTCTTTTATCCGGTTGACGATTGTCAGCGGCGAGATTGTCCCGTCTGCGATGGCCGCGTAAACGTCGTCCACGCCCATCAGGTTAAAGCGCCGCCCGATTTCCAAAAGCCTGTCGTTTTTCAGCAGCTCCAGTTCCAGACCCTGTTTTTTGAATTCTCTTTCCAGGCTGTCCCTGCCCTTCAGGATGTTTTCCTCTCGCTGCTCGCGCTTGAACCACTGCCGGATGCGCGACTTGGCCTGGGAGGTCTTGACCAGGTTCAGCCAGTCCCGGCTGGGGCCGGCCGCCTGCCTGGAGGTTAAGATCTCGACAATGTCGCCGTTCTTTAGTTTGTAGTCCAAAGGAACAATTTTTCCGTTGACCTTCGCTCCCATGCAGCGGTGGCCTACCTGGGTATGCACCCGGTAGGCAAAGTCGATGGGCACGGAACCGGCCGGGAGTTCGATCACGTCCCCTTTGGGCGTAAAGACAAAAACGGTGTCGGCAAAAAGGTCAATTTTTAAGGATTCCATAAATTCCCTGGCGTCCCGGAGATCGTGTTGCCACTCCAGGAGCTGGCGCAGCCAGGCCAGTTTTTCGTCGAAATTTTTGTCCGAACGCCCGCCTTCTTTGTAGCGCCAGTGGGCGGCGATGCCGTATTCGGCGGTCCGGTGCATCTCCTGCGTGCGGATCTGGATCTCCAGGGGTTCGCCGTGCGGCCCGACCACCGTTGTATGCAGGGACTGGTACATATTCGATTTCGGCATGGCGATGTAATCTTTAAAGCGGCCGGGAATGGGTTTCCACAGGGTATGGACGATTCCCAGGGAAGCGTAGCAATCCCGTACGGAATCGACGATGATCCTGACGGCCAGGACATCGTAGATTTCGTTCAGGTCCTTGTTTTGCTTCTTCATTTTTTCATAGATGCTGTATAGATTTTTCGGCCTTCCTTTGATATCCGTTTTAATCCCGATACTCTCCAGCTTCTCCTTTAAAACGTCAATCGCTTCCCGGATGTATTCTTCGCGCCGGCGTCTGGTGCTGGCAATGCGCTGGCTTAATTCAAAGTACCGGACCGGATTGATGTACCGGAAGGCCAGGTCCTCCAGTTCCGATTTCAGGTGATGCATCCCCAGGCGGTGGGCCAGGGGGGCGAAAATTTCCAGGGTTTCGTCGGCAATTTCCTTTTGCTTGTCCTCCGGCTGGTACTGGAGAGTGCGTAAATTGTGCAGGCGGTCGGCCAGTTTGATTAAAATGACGCGGATGTCTTTGGCCATGGCCAGAAACATTTTGCGCAGGTTTTCGGCCTGGCGCTCTTCTTTGGATTTATACTCCAGGCGGCCCAGCTTGGTTACCCCGTCGACCAGGGAAGCCACCTCAGCGCCGAATTCTTCTTCAATTTGGGGCAGGGTGACGCGGGTGTCCTCGACGACGTCGTGCAGAAGACCGGCGACCAGAGTTTCCAGGTCCAGTTCCAGATCGGCCAGGATCCGGGCGACCGCTACCGGGTGAAAAATAAAAGGTTCCCCCGAAAACCGCCTTTGCTCCTGGTGGGCGGCTTCCGCAAAGTGGTAGGCCTTGCTCAAAAAGGCGACATCGGCCTTGGGGTTGTAGAGGATCACCCGGTGCATCAGCTCGGCAAACATGCCTTTTGCTCCCTCGAAAATAAAGGTACAGAGGCAACAGGCACAAAGGCACAAAGGAAAATGTGCCTGCCTTAGGCCTCAT
>DAISHP010000102.1:0-6514 GCA_036822475.1 Bacillota bacterium | reverse complement strand
AAGGCCCACAGACACAAAGAAAAGTAGCAAATATTTTACTTTGTACCTTCGTGCCTGTTGCCTCTGTGCCTCTATTTTCGAAGGAGTGTTTTACTGTTGCAAACCACCGTGGTTTTATTTGATCTGGACGGAACACTGGCGGATTCCCTCCCTTTCATCAAAAAGACCTACCAGCGGGTGTTTGACCTTTTAGGTCTGCCCTGGGCCGACGGGGAAGTAATGCGCTGGATCGGGCGCCCGATCAAGGATATCGCCGGCTATTTCGCGGCGGGCAAAGAGAAAGAATTTCTCGATCTGTACAAGTATTATTACGACCTGGAACACGACCGCAATGTGCGCCTTTTCCCCGGGACGCTGGAGATACTGGACTTTTTGAGGCAAAGGGGTCTGCGCCTGGGGGTGGTGACTTCCAAAGGAAGGGAAGGAGCCAGGCGGACGGTGGAACTGACTGGCCTGAACCATTACCTGGGCGTTCTGGTCACCGCTCAGGATGTTGACCGGCATAAGCCCTTTCCCGACCCCATCCTGAAGGCACTCGCGCTTTTGAACGCTTCCCCGCAAACGGCCGTTTACGTCGGGGACAGCTGTTTCGACCTGCAGGCCGGCCGGCAGGCCGGTACCGTAACGCTGGGCGTTACCTGGGGCGTGGCCACCAGGGAAGAACTGCTTGCCTGCGAACCGGACGATCTGCTGGAAAGCTGGGCCGACCTTAAGGCCAGATTCCTCCGGTGACTTAATCATTGCCGGGGAAGCCGGGGTGCGGCGGAGCGTGTACATCATCGTCACCAATGCCTCCTGCCGCCCAAATATCTGGACTTTGCCGTCTTCGGGGCGGGCGGGTGATTCAGAATGGACACGATGCCTCTCGATTGCCCGTTCTCTGGGGTCTACCCAATAAAGTCATTTCGGACTGGCGGCGAAGAAAGGCTACCAGGTCACCATCGCCGGCGGCGTTGTCGAAGACCGGGCGGGCAATAAGTTCGGCGGCATCAGCGCCGGGCGCTGGACTTTTTCCACCGGGGAGTAAACTTTACCGGAGGAAAACCGGCAGCCTTTGCTCCTGCCCGCATTGCGGGCAGGTAAACAGGTGCCGGCAGACGGGGGCGGCAAACTCCAGGTTGAAGTAGGGACTGTAGGGGCCGTAGTAATCGCTCACCGGCCCTGCGTCCCGCATTTTTTTGCCGCAGGGGCAAAAGACGGCTGGTTCTTCCAGGTCGTTGCACAAGGGGCAGACCGGAGACATTTTTTTCACCTGACTTCCTTTACGCAAACAAGGGGACAGTCCCCTCTGTTTGCCCCTGTTTGCCTAGCTTCCTTTGGGCCGCTCCCGCTCCCGGCCGTAGGGCAGGGGGATGTACTGCACCGAAGGGCGGCGCTGGGCCGGCTGCGGGTATAAATCCATTAAAGTGTAGATTTCTTCCGGGAGCCCTTCGCAAACGGTCAGACCGAATTCTTTTAATTTGTCGCAGGTTAAAGGGTAATCGTGCGTCCAGGTTCCCCCGGCCAGCAGCCTGGCCATTTCCCTGGCTTTCTCCGGGGGCATTTTATCTTTGAGCAGCAGACAGATAAAGTCTTCCACCTGGTTGATTGCTTTGGTGGCGATGTCGGCCAGAATCAAAGTCTGGTCGTCCACCTTGTCCGGCCCTTTGCTGCGGACGGTTTCCACGATGGAAACGGCCGGGTAGTTGCCCAACTGTGGATCCACCGGGCCCAGAACAGCGTTTTCATCCATCACGATTTCGTCCGCGGCCAGGGCGATCATGGTGCCGCCGCTCATGGCGTAGTGGGGAACGAACACCGTCACCTTCGCCTTATGTTTTTGGAGCGCCCGGGCGATTTGTTCGGCGGCCAGGACCAGGCCGCCGGGCGTGTGCAGGAGGAGGTCGATGGGCATGTCGTCGGGCGTGAGGCGAATGGCGCGTAAAACTGCTTCGGAGTCCTCCACATTGATGTAGCGGGTAATCGGAATCCCCAGGAAGCTGATTGCTTCCTGCCGGTGGATGATGGTGATTAACCTTGTACCGCGTTTTTTCTCCAAATTTCGAATCAGTTTCACCCTGGCGGCCTCCAGGCTCCGCTGGCGGTACATGGGAAGGAGCGCCAGTAATAAAAATACGAACCAAAAGAGATCGCCCAAAGAAAAATTCATTTTCCTCACCCCGGGTCGGTGATCATAGTTTTTGTGTTCCTGTACTATATCATACGTAAAAAAATAAACCCCTGTTCCAAATTTTACAGCAGGGGTTTTGGAAATTAGAGAATTAATACTTCGATGGCTTGCGGGCATTTTCCGCTTGGTGATTTGGGGATTTCGGCCACAAAATGGTAGATTTGCGGCAATTCCTCAGGCGCCAGGCGTTCGGTTAAAAATTTCTGCAGTTCGGAAGGGCTTAATCTTTCGTCGCGCGGAACGATAAAAGCAGTAAGGATATTTTCCTGGTTATGGCAAACGGCCACTTCCGCAATCATGGGGTGTTCGTAGAGAATTCTTTCTATTTTCTTTTGTAACGTATACCTGCAGAGCAGTCCGGAACTGGCTGATTTACCCGGTATTACCTTGAACATTGGCCTGTCCTCGCTTTTTAATAAGTGTAAAACCCTTTTCCGGTTTTGCGTCCCAGGTGTCCGGCGCGCACCATCTTGCGCAGCAAGGGGCAGGGGCGGTACTTGGAGTCACCCGTTTCTTTGTAAAGGGTATCGGCCACGAAAAGTAAAGTGTCCAATCCGATTAAGTCAGCCAGCGCCAGTGGACCGATGGGGTGGTTGGCCCCCAGGCGCATTCCTTTATCGATGTCTTCGGCGGAAGCCACGCCTTCCATCAGGACAAACATGGCCTCGTTCAGCATGGGAATCAAAATCCGGTTGACCACGAAAAGCGGGGCTTCATTCACCATAATGGGTTCTTTACCCATTTTTTGCGCCAGGGCAACGGTTAATTGGGCAGTTTCCTCGCTTGTTTCCGCGCCTTTGACTACTTCCACCAGCTTCATGACCGGCACGGGGTTAAAGAAATGCATCCCGATAAAACTGGCGGGGCGTTTGGTTACCGAGGCCATTTCCGTAATGGAAAGGCCCGACGTGTTGGAAGCAAAAACGACATTGGGGGGACAAATTTGCTCCAGTTCCCGGTAAACCTCTTTTTTCAGTTCCATTTGCTCAATTACGGCCTCGATAATAAAATCTGCCGCAGCCAGATCGCCCATGCTGGTCGTTCCTTTTATCCGTCCTTGAATCGCCTCCGCGTCATCCGCGGCGAGGCGGTTTTTTTGGACGTCACGCTCCAGGTTTTTCTTAATATTGTTTAGGCCACGAGATACAAAATCATCAGTCAGGTCGCGGATGATTACGTTATACCCGGCCCGGGCGGCTACCTGGGCAATGCCCGATCCCATGATGCCGGCGCCAAGAACGCCGATAGTTTTCACCATCGTTTGAGATCCTCTCCTTTCTTAAAGACTTTTTTGAATGCAGGGATGAGTGGCGTTTATATTTATTTCGTTACCCACATCAAAAATCCTTTTTGGGGAGTAAAATTCCTTTTGGTTCAATTTGATTGACAGCAGGCTCCCCGGGATGATAGCATTAAATTGCTAATTCTCAATTCCTACCTACCTGAAAATATTCCTTTGCCCGCCGTTCGTTTGCCGTCGCTGAAGAGCTCCAGGCTGACGAAACAGCGGCCTGGCTTAGGACGAGAACCAGGTAGCGCTGCAAAATGCGCGCGAAACATTGGTTTTATTGCATTTATAAGCTCTACCGACGTTTGCTGCCAGTTTTTATCATCATGTAAACTGGCGCGTTTCCCGTTGCCGGTTTGCTAACTTCACCTGTCCGGCACTCACCGGCACTCAGTATGCTTATTGTTCCACTGGCTCAAATGGCGCCGGCTAACCACAAAGCAACCTGACATGCCGGATGTTTCGTTACCTGTCCCACGCATATGTCGCTCCTGGTAAATCGAACGGCGGGCCGAAGTTTTCATCCTTTGCTGGTGCCGCGAAAAAGCGGCATGGGGGTCTAATTCCAATTTTTTCTGAGGGGGATATCCTTTTTGTTTCTATGCGTAGTTATTTTGCTCACTATGCTGGTCGACCAGACTTCCAAGGCGCTGATTAAATATTTCCTGGCGGAAGGGGAATCGGTTCCCGTAATCCCTCATCTTTTCCACCTGACCTATATTCGGAATCCGGGAGCGGCCTTTGGTCTTTTTGCCTACCAGACCACCTTTTTTATTGTCGCTTCAATTATTGTGCTTGTTCTGGTGCTGGTGGCGCTTAAGCATATTCCTGAAAACCGGTGGTTGTTCCGGTTGAGCCTGGGGTTGCTCCTGGGAGGCAACGGCGGTAATCTGCTCGATCGGTTGCGTACCGGACTGGTGGTGGATTTTCTGGATTTGCGGGTGTGGCCCGTTTTTAATCTGGCCGATTGCGCCATTGTGCTGGGGGCTTTTTTACTGGTTTGGGAATTATGGCGCGGCGGGTGGGATTCTGCCCGAGTAGAAAAAGGAAACCCATGAGGATCAGGAAATGTTTCCCGTTAATTGTTGCGAAGTTAATTGTTACGAAGTAGAGCAGGATAAAGCAGGAACACGTCTGGACGTGTATCTGGCCAGGGAAAATCCAGGCTTAAGCCGCTCTTACGTGCAAAAGTTGATTGGCGGGGGACTGGTCAGGGTAAATAATGCTCCGGCAAGGCCGGGTTACCGCGTAAAACCAGGGGATGAGGTTTTCCTCTGCATTCCTTATCCGGAAGAATTAAAGGTAGAACCGCAACCAATCCCTCTGGACATATTCTATGAAGATGGCGATGTCATCGTGGTTAACAAGCCGCGGGGGATGGTGGTGCACCCGGCAGAGGGAAATTACTCCGGGACGCTGGTTAACGCCCTGCTTTACCACTGCCGGGACCTTTCCGGAATCAACGGGATCTTACGCCCCGGCATTGTGCACAGGCTGGATAAAGATACCTCCGGCCTGCTGATGGTGGCCAAAAACGATGCCGCCCACCTGGAACTGGCCCGGCAGTTAAAAGACCGCCGGGTGGTTCGCCGGTATATCGCCCTGGCGCACGGGTGGATTCAAGAGGACAGCGGAACTATTGAGGCCCCCATCGGCCGGCACCCCCGGGACAGGCAGCGCATGGCCGTAGTCGCCGGCGGCGGGAAACCCGCGGTTACGCACTACCGGGTGGTACAGCGGTTTGCCAGATTCACCCTTCTTCACGTTCATCTGGAAACCGGGCGCACCCACCAGATCCGCGTCCACCTGGCTTATCTGGGTCACCCGCTGGTAGGGGACAGCAAATACGCCCCGAAAAGGAGTCATTACGGCCTGGCGGGCCAGTTTCTGCACGCCGCCGTCCTTGGCTTTACGCATCCCCGCACCGGAGAGTACCTGGAATTCGAAGCGCCTTTGCCTGCCGGGCTGGCCGAATTTTTGCGCAAAATAGGCAGTGGTTTTGAGCAAAAGGCCGGCTGGCACAATTAAATTTTGTTTGATTATTGCCTGATCCAGGTAATTACGTTTAGGAAAAACGCCGCCAGACCGGCGGCCATCAAGGGGCCGACCGGAATCCCCCCCAGAAAAGTGATCCCGAAGATCGACCCGACAACCAGGCCGAAGATGATTTCCGGTTCCACCTGCAGCAGTTTTAAGCCTTCGCTGTTTAAGCAGGTGGCCAGGGCGCCGCTGACGATGGCCAGGATTCCCGGCAGGCTGATAAAATTGGAAATCATTTCACGTTCGGTAATTTTCCCGGTGGCCAAGGGAACGAGAATAGAGAGCAGCAAAAAAAGCAGGCCCAGTTCCAGGCCGCGTTTTTCCAGCAGGGGAAAGACAAAATTTAAGTTGGAAAACTTCAGGATGAGCAAAATGCAGGCCGCCGTAGCAATTAAATTGGAGCGGGCAATGATCCCGATGAGTAATAGAATGACCAGCATGTTCACGCCGGACATAAGCTTCGCCTCTTAATGCAGGGCAGGTTTTTTTAAATATATGCCGGGAAGAAGAAAATTATGGCAATTGTTTTAAATAGCAAATTCCGGGACTAAACCGGGAAATTTTTAAATCGATTGCCCGGGGATATGGATCTTCCCCGGGCAATGTTCAGCCACCCGCCTTTTGAGTGCCCCCCATGGAAACGCGTGTTTACTCCGGAGTACTATGTTCACTCCGTAATCCAATGAAAATCTATTTGAATTTTGTGCCTTTGTGCCTGTTAAGCTACCTGACGTTTTCCTGGAGTCTGCTCTTGAACGTAAATTACCGCCCGGGCCTTACCCCGCTTTCCAATCGAGGACGGTCTTCAGCGTATCCGCCCGCAGGCCCACCCGCAGAGCTTCCAGCGCCATTACATCGTGTGGAGGGATATTGCCGAGGTTTACATCCGGCCCGAACCTTAAGATCAGTTCCTGTTGCTGGCTTTTTAACGGCGCTTCCCAGATCAGGAACCGGTGATCGTCGATAGCCGAAAGCAACTCCTCCAGTTCGGACTCCTGAAAACGGCCCTGTTCGTT
>DAISHP010000101.1:0-6530 GCA_036822475.1 Bacillota bacterium | reverse complement strand
GCGCTTACCGAAATAATTGATTTGGGCAAGCAACGTGGTCAGCTCCACAAGCCGCTCTTCGGCCCCCGCGAACGCCAGGCCCATTGTCCCAGGAAACCTTTTCGTCGGGCAGCCCTTCGGCACGCCATTTAGCGCCAGTTGCCCGGAGAGCGTTCCGGAGAACAGCGAAAAGCTCTCCAGAGCGTATGGATTTTCGATTTCGGCGGGATCAGGGTGGACAAGAAGAGAAACGGAATCGTCGCTGCGAATTAGCTCTCTCGCCAGCCCCATCTCTTGCCAGCCGATGGCTTTTTGCATCTGTTTGCGGTGGGCATAGGCAGCCTGCTCCAGGTTGGCAAGCAGCATGGCGTCGAAATCGCCATGGACCAGATTGACTAAATGCTGCTCCGACGGAGGGGGAACTGCTGGCCTTTTTCTTGAGCGTGGAAGTGGCCCGGCGCTACCTGGGCACCGTCTTCGAGGCGCCGTTGCGCTCGGCGGTGGAGGCCCAGTTCGGGTCCGTGTAATACCATCCCCCGCGCCGGTGATCGTAAGCCAGCGGGGCCCTCAGCCGCTCCAGCAAAAACTGCCGGTCCTGGTAAATGGTGCGCTCGCTGACCTCCAGTTCGCGGGCCAGCCGGCAGGCGTTCGGATAGTTCCCGGCCCGGATCTGCCGGTCAATTTCGAGAATTCTTTCCAGTTGCTGGCGGGCGGACATCGCTAAGCCCCTTTCCCTTTGTTCAGCCCCTGGTGTCCAACCGGCTTATTTTGCTAAGACAACCGTCATCTTCATTAATTGTCGTATTTATCCTTCAATTATCCGTATTCTTCGACACATGTTAAGAAAGTTCCTTCCGAATAATGAACTTTTGGATAATTTTTGTTACTTTTTGAAAAAAAAGGGGGGGAGGCCGAAGGAGAGAGGAGTTGCCTATGATGGGAGGCTCCAGTGCGCCGGATTAAAAGACCGGATTAAAAAAAGGCAACGGGGATGTCCAGGTTTTTCAGCAGTTCCGTGCGCACAAACCGGGTGACAATTTCCTTTTCCCTGGCCGTGACCCGGTCGCGGCCGGGGATGACGTGCACGGTAACGTAGGCCAGGCAAAAGGGTTCGTCTCCCGCCGGCCGGTACTGGGCCAGCACCCGGTAGCGGGTGGGCTCTCGGTGGACGTTGTACGGCCGGCCGGAAAGAAAAAAGGACGAAACCACTTTTTCGTCCTGAATTTCGTAAACTCCCCAGTCGTACGAATACCTCATTACGATCCGGCTCCTCGCTATCGCTCATTAATCATTGCCCGCGTTCATCAAGAATAATTTTGGTCCGGCCGCAGGCCTTCCCCGGCCAGCACCTTTAAGACGCCGACGGGCGCCGCTCCCCGCAAAAAAACGCCACCGAGGGCCAGCCCCCACTTTTTTCTTCGAAACATGGCGTCACCTTATTTTACCATACCGGGAAGGAAAAGTCCACCGCAGAGAAATTTTACCCTGCCGTAAATTTAATCCGGGGAGGGATCTTCTCTGCAAACTCCGCAAATACTCTGCAAATGATTTGTTTAGAATTATGATATGATCCATGATATAATATGGTAAATTCGCTTTGAACGGAAATGCCTGGGCATAATTCCCGGCTCCTGTCTTCTTTTACGTTCCCGGCGGCTAAATTTAAAGCTAAATTGCCCGGGGAAATCGAACGGGCCGGTAAAGGGATTGGTGGGTTTGCACAGCGGGTTATTGCCGATGTTAATTACCATTGGGGGGGCCGTTTGGGTTTACTACGTACTGACCGTCCAAAAGGGGCTGTCCGAAACTTTCGGAATGGCGGCAGGCGTGGTTGTCGCTATCGTTCTGGCGGCTTTTTTCACCAAACTCAAAAGAAGGGAAGAAAGGGAAAGAAGCGAAAGGAAAAGGAGAGGGGAAAGAAGAAAAAACAAAAAACCTTTTTAAAAATGCTGCCCCCGGAAAAGGAAGCAACCCCCCACCGCTTGCAGAGAAACCGCCGGCCCGCCGTAATCCGCCGATTTCTTCTGACTTGCCAAAGGCGGTGCTGTCAGGCCGGGGTTAATTCCCACAAAAAAATGAAAAACCCCCGCCAACACCGGGGGCAACCCTCGACAGCGCCCGGGGGCCGGGCGGGCATTTTGCACAAACTGCCCATCCCCTTCAAAAGCGCCTGCTAAACGGCGCCGGCACCGGGCCCATCCACTCCAACACCCGTCCGTAACCGGCTCCCCATTCGTATTTAACTTTACCGCTTGGAATACTGCGGAGCCCGGCGGGCTTTCTTCAAGCCGTACTTGCGCCGTTCTTTCATGCGCGGGTCGCGGGTGAGAAACCCGGCGCGCTTCAACGTTACCCGCAGGTTCGGATCGGCCTGCACCAAAGCCCGGGCGATCCCCTGCCGCAAAGCCCCGGCCTGCCCGCTGACCCCGCCGCCGTGGACGTGGGCGAAAACGTCAAAACGCCCGGCCGTGCCGGTAATTTCCAAAGGCTGCAGGGCCTGCATCTCCAATATTTTACGGCCGAAATAACGGCCGATTTCCCGATCGTTAATCATCACCCTGCCCTCGCCGGGGACAAGGTAAACCCTGGCTACGGCATTTTTCCGCCGCCCGGTGCCGTAAAAATTCACCTTCGGCACTTCCACACCTCCCAAGTATAGTAGTCAGTCGTCGGACGTCGGACATCGGAAAAAACCCGACGAACCGCGCCTTGAGATAAATTGCCTGGAAAGGTAAACCCCCTCCATACTGCTGTTTGATCAACTCTGCAATTCCAGAGTCAAACGCTAGACCGGCCAGGCTTCCGGTTTCTGAGCCTGGTGGGGATGCTCCGGCCCGCGGTACACTTTTAATTTTTTGGCCATTGCCGATCCCAGCCGGTTGTGCGGGAGCATGCCGATGATCGCCTTGCGGACGGCAAATTCCGGCTTTTCCTGCATTAAAGTGGCGTATTTGGTCGTTTTCAGCCCACCCGGGTAGCCGGTGTGGCGAACGTAAAGCTTTTTCTGCAGCTTGTTACCCGTAAGAATGACTTTATCGGCATTAATCACGATTACGTGATCGCCGGTATCCACGTGGGGGGTGAACCGGGGCTTGTGTTTTCCCCGCAAAAGGCGCGCCGCCTCTGCCGCCAGACGCCCCAAAGACTTTCCTTTGGCGTCCAGCACGTACCATTTTTTTTCAACCTCGCCCGGCCTGGCCATGTACGTCCGCTGCATCCAAAAACCTCCTTCCTGCCCCTTATCCATGTCAACCCATTCTACGCACAATTGCCTTGATAATTCCCGTGGTCAAAAACACGTTGATATTTTAATACACCGGGCAGTTCGTGTCAAGCACCGCCGGAAATTAAATACGGTAACGGAATCAAAAGGTATACGGTGGTTCTCAACCATTGGTCATCCCCAGCAGGAAAGGGGTAGTAATCCGGGCAAAGAAAACCAAAACTCCGGGAATTGCTCACCAATGCTGACGATCAGGAGACCCTCGTCCAGATCGTGCGACGGCTTACCCTCCCTCATTAAAAAGAAGTTCCTGTCTTCATAACCTCTTTAAACCTATAATTACCAACTCCTGAATTTATTTCCGGAAGGCTTCGTCCTTAATCTCTCATCCCCCGGATAACTGCTTCCGCCATCTCCATCGTAGAAGCGGTTCCGCCCAGGTCGTAGGTAATGGTCTTACCTTCCCGGAGCGTTTGCGCCAGCGCCCGGTGGACTTTTTCGGCGACCGCCGGCGCGCCGATATGCCGCAGCATCATCACCGCCGAGAGGATCATGGCGGTGGGGTTGACCCTGTTCATCCCCGCATACTTCGGGGCACTGCCGTGCACCGGCTCGAAAATGGCGATGTCCGCACCGATGTTGGCGCTGGGGGCCACCCCCAGGCCGCCCACCAGCCCGGCGCAAAGGTCCGAGATAATGTCGCCGTACAGGTTGGGCATGACCAGCACGTCGTAGAGCTCCGGCTTCTGGACCAGTTGCATGCACATGTTGTCCACAATCCGGTCTTCAAACTCAATCTGGGGGTATTCGGCGGCAACCTCCTGCGCCACCTTTAAAAACAACCCGTCGGTGCATTTCATGATGTTTGCCTTGTGGACGGCGGTCACCTTCCGGCGGCCTTCACGAACGGCGTAATCAAAGGCGAAGCGGACGATCCGCGCGCACCCTTTGCGGGTAATGATTTTAATGCTTTCCGCGGCGTCCTCCCCCACCATGTGCTCCACCCCGGCGTAAAGGTCCTCTGTATTCTCCCGCACCACCACCAGGTCCACGCCGGCGTAGCGTGACTTGACCCCGGCGTAGGTTTTGGCCGGGCGCAGGTTGGCGTAGAGGTCAAGCTCCTTGCGCAGGGCTACGTTAATGCTGCGAAAACCCGAACCCACCGGGGTGGTCAAAGGACCTTTCAAGGCAACTTTGTTCCGGCGGATGGAAGCCAGCGTCTCTTCAGGAAGCAGGGTGCCGGATTCCTTCAGGGCGTTTTCCCCGGCCAGGACGATTTCCCACTCCACCGGGGCGCCGGCGGCGGCCAGCACGGCTTTGGTCGCCTCCGTAATCTCCGGGCCGATTCCGTCACCGGGAATTAAGGTGATTTTGCGCAACTCTGTCTCTCCCCCTCTTTGCGGTAATCACTTTTAGTTGCATATCACATTTTGGAGAAAGGGTCAAGGGTATGCCAAAAACTCTCATAAATTATTCTTATGAATATTGACCGGCCATAATCCCCCGGGATATAATATGGTAAGATACATCTTACATTCAGGAGGTGCTCACCTTGCAGGCGGTAGTTAAAGTATCCAGCAAAGGACAGATTGTATTACCAGCCAAATTGAGGGAAAAGGCAGCAATCAAAAAAGGTGCTCTTTTAATTGTCAACCTGGTCGGCGATAAAGTGATTATTGAGCCTCTGAATAAACCGATAAAAGATAACTGGCAACAGATCTTGAAAGAAACGGCTGGAATCTGGCCGGATGTAGATCCAGGGTATGTTGATGACCTCCGTTTAGCCGCAAAAAAACGATTGGAGGAAAACCTGTGAAAGTCATCTTTGATACGTGTATTTGTATTGATCACCTGCGGGGGTTCCAGCCTGCCACTGATTATCTTTCCCGTTGCCAGGATATGGAACGCTGGATTAGCACCCTGACGATGATGGAGTTATATGCTGCGCCCCAGATTAGCGACGAACAAGAAGAAAAGATGACCAGGTTGTTCGAAGGATTAAACGGGATCGTCGCGGTTGATCCCGAGATAGCCGAAAAAGCCGGAAAATTCCTGGGCAAATATAGAAAAAAACGGGGCTTAAACCCTATCGACGCCCTGATTGCAGCAACAGCCATAAATCTGGACGCTGTTCTCGCCACCAGAAATAAAAAGCATTTTGATTTCATCCCCGGGATTGTTATTGAATGTCCCTATTAAGTCATTCCCTGGATTGATCCACCTCAACCTACCCGTCTGATTGCTTTTTCCTGCCCCCTACGCAAAAGTTACTTCCGGGCTTCGGGCTGCCCTCCACCGCCACCGCCCGGTCGAGGGCAAAGAAGTACAGGTACTTTTCCCGCACCGGCCGGCTTAAGATCTGCTGGGCCGCCCGGGCGTAAATGGCCAGCTGCGGCCGGTAGCGGTCCGCCTTCGCCGGCAGTTCGTCTTCCGTTAACCGGTCGGTTTTATAGTCGATGATGACGAGTCTGTCCTCCTCCACCAGCAGGCAGTCGATTGTCCCCTGGAGAAGGACGGTTTCCTCCGGGGGCACCCGGCCGACCGTTTCCGGGTATAGCTCGGACACCGGCAGGCCCAGGGTGAAGGGCACTTCCCGCCACAGCCGGCCGTTTTGCGCGGCAGCCAGCACCCGCCGGCCTAGCTCACTCCGCCAGAAGCGGGCGATTTCCGCGGGGCAGACCAGCCGCCGCTCCTCCGGACGCAGGATTTCCCGTGCCACGAGGGAAGCCAGATGGCGCCGGACGGCAGCTTCGTCCGGGGGGGAGGAAAGTTCCAGGGTTTGCATGACCAGGTGAACGGCCCGGCCCCGTTCGGTTCCGCCGGGGTGTTCCCCGGCGTAAAAGGCGGGGAGGTCAAGCCCCGGCGGCAGCTCGCTTTCTTGAAAAACATCTTCTTTCCACCCGGCGGCGGGCGTTTCTTCGCCGCTTTGTTCCGCCAGTTCCTCCTGCCGGTGCCGCCACTCAGTTACCGTCACCTTGGAAGGCAGGGCGGCCAGCTCCCGGTAGGGGTACGTCCAGAAAAGCCGGCGGCGCAGCTCCTCGTCCGCGGGCAGGGCCGCCGCTCCGCCCGCCCGGCCTGCTTCCCGTTCTTCCTGTTCCCGCAGCCAGGCGGCGGGCAGCGGCGAAAGATCGGCCAGCTGCCGGGCCGGGAGGGAGTCCCGCCCTTCCTCCTTCCCGGCAGCGGCGCTCCCCAGGTGCTCCAGGGCCGCCGCCGGCCAGAGGTGCACCCGGAGAAATTCGTTTCCGGCCGCCGCCACCTCTTCCCCGGCGGACAGTCCGGCCAGATCCGGGTGGCTCCACAAGGCCGGGCCCAGCCAGTCCAAAAAGGA
>DAISHP010000100.1:0-6538 GCA_036822475.1 Bacillota bacterium | reverse complement strand
GAGGGCCTCATACAGCTTTTCCCGGTGTTCTGCAGCCTGCGCAGCCAGGTCGGGGGGGATTTCCCTGTATTCCAGCTGAGTCCCCAGTTCATCGAGATAAACAATGGCTTTGCGCCGGATTAAATCAATTGCCCCGGCAAAATTTTCCTCCTGACCCAGCGGAAGTTGAACCGCCACCGGGTTTGCACCCAGCCGTTCCTTCATCATGGTCAGGCACCGGAAAAAGTCCGCCCCGACGCGGTCCATTTTATTCACGTAGGCAATCCGGGGAACACCGTATTTATCGGCCTGGCGCCAGACCGTTTCCGATTGCGGTTCCACCCCCCCCACCGAACAGAAGATAGCAACTGCCCCGTCAAGGACCCGCAAGGAACGTTCTACCTCGACTGTAAAGTCCACGTGCCCGGGCGTGTCGATAATGTTGATGCGATGGTCGCGCCAGTGACAGGTGGTCGCAGCGCTGGTGATGGTGATGCCGCGCTCCTGCTCCTGGATCATCCAGTCCATAGTCGATGCGCCGTCGTGCACTTCGCCCATTTTATGCACTCTACCGGTATAAAACAAAATCCGTTCGGTAGTGGTGGTCTTACCGGCATCGATATGCGCCATAATCCCGATATTCCGTGTTTTTTCCAGTGGAAATTGCCGGGCCACCGTAACTTCAACTCCTTTACTCCTGCCTTGTTTTTAAGTTTACCACCGGTAATGGGCAAAGGCTTTGTTGGCTTCGGCCATTCTGTGGGTCTCCTCTTTTTTCTTGACGGCCCCGCCGGTGTTTGCGGCGGCATCCAGGATTTCGGCCGCCAGTTTTTCTTGCATGTTTTTGCCGCTCCGTTCCCGGGCGTACCGGGTCAGCCACCGGATCCCCAGCGTTTGCCGGCGTTCCGGGCGCACCTCGATCGGCACCTGGTAATTGGCGCCGCCGACGCGCCGCGCCTTTACTTCCAGTACCGGCATGACATTTTTTAAGGCTCCCTCAAAAACCTCCAGCGGGTTTTTGCCGGTTTTTTCCCGGATGATCTCAAATGCTCCGTAGCATATTTTTTCCGCGATGCTCTTTTTTCCTTTCAACATCACCTGATTGATCAATTTAGTTACCACTTTACTGCCGTAAACCGGGTCGGCCGGAACTTCCCGCCGCGGCACCCTGCCTCTTCTGGGCATGCGTTACCCCCCTTTTCCTAAAGTATAACCAGGGATTGGTCTCTTGAAAATGGCAGGCACAAAGTTAACAGGCACAAAGACACAAAGTAAAAATATACTTGTCTAAGGGCATCATTTTTTATATTCGAGAACAAACATTCTCCCGGGTAATTCCCTCGAAAAGAGGAGGCACAAAGTAAAAATATTTCCGATCGTCCCTGGCATATGCCTTAGTGCCTTTTCGCCTTCATCCCTTTGTGCCTTAGTGCCTCTGTGCCTTCCTCCTTATTTCTTCGGCCGCTTGGCCCCATACTTGGAACGCCCCCGGCGCCGGTTCTGGACGCCGGCGGAATCCAGGGCGCCCCGGACGATGTGGTACCTCACCCCGGGAAGATCTTTCACGCGCCCCCCGCGGACCAGGACCACCGAGTGCTCCTGCAAATTATGCCCGATCCCGGGGATGTAGGAAGTAACTTCGATCCCGTTGGTCATGCGCACCCGCGCCACTTTCCGCAGGGCGGAATTTGGTTTCTTGGGGGTCGTCGTGTAAACTCTGGTGCAGACACCTCTGCGTTGCGGGCACCCCTGCAGGGCCGGTGCCGAAGATTTCTTCGCCGCCGCTTCCCGGCCTTCGCGCACAAGCTGGCTGATTGTCGGCATTGCTTACCGTCCACCCCCTTTAATCTTCGATGATGGCTGCCGAGGCGCAGCCAACATTGATGCCGCAGGTTTTCCCTAAAATGCGCATGGAATCCACTTCCACAATAAGTATATTACCGCACCGGCACGCCTGCCGGAGGGGTTCCGTAACGTGCTTTTCGGCATCCAGGGCAAGATAAACCACTTTTGCCTCCCCGCGCTGAATCGCCTTCAAGGTTTGCTTGGAGCCGACCGTTTTTTTCCGGGCGGCCGCCAAACGCGCCAGGGGCATAGACCTCCCCCCTTGGTCCTCTGGACACACTTGAATATGTTATCATCAGTTGGGCACGTTGTCAACATATTCTTCGCTTTTCTCGCCGTCAAAAACCTGGACGTGGCGGTAACGGCTCATGCCCGTCCCGGCCGGAATCAACTTGCCGATGATCACGTTTTCTTTTAAGCCCAGCAAAGGATCCAGCCTGCCCTTGATGGCCGCCTCCGTAAGCACCCTGGTGGTTTCCTGGAAGGAAGCCGCGGAAAGGAATGAATCGGTGGCCAGGGAAGCCTTGGTAATCCCTAAAAGCAGCGGCCTGGCGGTGGCTTTTTGACCGCCCAGGGCTTCACACCGCCGGTTTTCTTCCTCCAGCTCGAAAACGTCAATTAAGCCGCCCGGCAGAAGATCTGTGTCTCCCGGGTCATCCACCTTCACCTTGCGGAGCATCTGGCGGATCATGATTTCAATATGTTTGTCGTTGATCTCCACCCCCTGCAGACGGTAGACGCGTTGAACCTCTTGCAGCAAATACAGCTGAACCTTCTGCGGACCTTTAATTTTCAACAAATCATGAGGATTGACGGGGCCTTCCGTAAGCTCATCCCCGGCCAGGACAAAATCACCTTCCTTGACCTTCAGCCGGGCTCCGTACGGCACCTGGAAGGTGCTTCTTTCGCCGTCCGGCCCGACCACGTCGATTTCCCTTTTCCCCCGGTTCTCCCGGATTTCCACCGTGCCGTCGCGGTCAGAAATGACGGCCTGACCTTTCGGGCGGCGCGCTTCAAACAATTCTTCCACGCGCGGCAGACCCTGGGTGATATCTTCACCGGCCACGCCGCCGGTGTGGAAGGTACGCATGGTCAGCTGGGTGCCCGGCTCGCCGATGGACTGGGCGGCAATAATCCCCACCGCCTCGCCGACATCCACCAGCTGCCCCGTGGCCAGATTGCGTCCGTAACACCTGGCGCACACGCCGTACTGCGTCCGGCAGGTGAGCACGGAACGGATTTTCACCTTCCGGATCCCCGCGGCGACGATCTTTTCCGCCACTTCTTCGTCGATCATTTCATCGCGGTGCACCAGCACCTCGCCGGTTTCCGGCAAAATAAGATCTTCTGCCGCCAGGCGGCCGGTAATGCGGGTTTCCAGCTTTTCGATCACTTCCTGGCCGTCTTTGACTTCCTCCACTTCAATCCCCTCGGTGGTGCCGCAATCAAACTCCCTGACGATCACGTCCTGGGCCACGTCCACCAGCCGGCGGGTTAAATAGCCCGAGTCGGCCGTCCGCAGGGCCGTGTCGGCCAGGCCCTTGCGGGCCCCGTGCGTGGAGATGAAGTACTCCAGAACGGTAAGCCCTTCCCGGAAACTGGCCTTAATGGGCATATCGATGATCCGGCCGGAGGGGTCGGCCATCAACCCGCGCATGCCGGCCAGCTGGCGGAGCTGCTGGATGTTTCCCCGGGCACCGGAGCTGGCCATCATGTAGACCGGGTTAAACCTGTCCAGGGAGTCCACCAGCGTTTTCGTCACTTTTTCCGTGGCTTCGGTCCAGACGCCGATGACCTGCCGGTAACGCTCCTCCTCGGTAATCAGGCCCAGGCGGTACTGCTGTTCAACGGTGTCCACCTGCGCTTCTGCTTCCTTTAAAATCGCTTCCTTTTCCTGGGGAATGGTAATGTCCTGGATGCTGATTGTTACCCCGGCACGGGTGGCGAAGTGAAAACCCAGCTTTTTAATCCCGTCCAGCAACGAAACGGTGGCGCTGAACCCCAGCTTGCGGTAGCATTTGTCCACCAGGTTGCTCAAGCTCTTTTTATCCATGGTCTCGTTTAAGTAACCCAGTTCGGGCGGAACCACTTCGTTGAAAATCAATCGTCCGACCGTCGTCGTAAGCAGCCGGCCATCCCGGCGGACTTTAATTTTGGCCTGCAAATGCACCTTCCCGTTCTGGTAGGCCATGACCGCTTCCTCGGCGTCTTTAAATATTTTTCCTTCGCCCGGCACCCCTTCCTTTTCCGCCGTCAGGTAATGGCACCCCAAAACCATATCCTGGGTGGGAATGGTGACGGGGCGGCCGTCCTTGGGATTCAGGATGTTGTGGGAAGCCAGCATCAACAGCCGGGCTTCCGCCTGGGCCTCGGCGGAAAGGGGCACGTGCACGGCCATCTGGTCGCCGTCGAAGTCGGCGTTGTAGGCCGTACAGACCAGGGGGTGAATCTGGATGGCCCGGCCCTCCACCAGCACCGGCTCAAAAGCCTGGATGCCCAGCCGGTGCAGGGTGGGCGCGCGGTTGAGCAATACCGGATGCTCGCTGATCACTTCCTCCAGCACGTCCCAGACTTCGGGCTTCACCCTCTCCACCATGCGCTTGGCGCTTTTGATGTTGTGGGCATACCCTTTGGCCACCAGACTCTTCATGACAAAAGGCTTAAACAACTCCAAAGCCATTTCCTTAGGCAACCCGCACTGGTGCAGCTGCAGGGTGGGACCGACGACAATCACCGACCGGCCTGAATAATCCACCCGTTTGCCCAAAAGGTTCTGCCGGAACCGGCCCTGTTTCCCCTTTAACATGTCGCTTAAGGACTTGAGCGGGCGGTTCCCCGGGCCGGTCACCGGGCGCCCCCGGCGGCCGTTGTCGATCAGTGCGTCCACCGCTTCTTGCAACATGCGCTTTTCGTTGCGCACGATAATGTCCGGAGCGCCCAGGTCGAGCAGGCGCTTTAAGCGGTTGTTGCGGTTAATCACCCGGCGGTAAAGGTCGTTCAAATCGGAGGTGGCGAACCGGCCACCGTCCAGCTGCACCATGGGGCGCAGCTCGGGAGGGATCACCGGAATTACCTCCATAATCATCCATTCCGGCCGGTTTTTCGATTTGCGAAACGCCTCGACCACTTCCAGGCGGCGGATCGCCCGGATTTTCCGCTGACCGGAAACTTCCTTCAACTCTTTGCGCAGCTCCCGGGCCAGCTCGTCGAGATCGATTTCCTCCAGCAAAAGCTTGATCGCCTCTGCCCCCATCATCGCCTTAAACGCGTTGCTGCCGTACCTTTCGCGGTATTCCCGGACTTCCGTTTCGGTCAGCAGTTGCTTTTTCAACAAGGGGGTGTTCCCGGGATCGATAACGATATAGGAGGCAAAGTAAAGAACCTTTTCCAGGGCGCGGGGCGAAATATCCAGCAGCAGACCCATCCGGCTGGGAATTCCTTTAAAGTACCAGATGTGCGAAACAGGTGCCGCCAGTTCAATGTGGCCCAGGCGCTCCCGGCGCACCTTGGCGCGGGTGACCTCGACCCCGCAGCGGTCGCAAACCACGCCTTTGTAGCGGACGCGTTTATATTTGCCGCAATGGCACTCCCAATCGCGGGTCGGTCCAAAAATCCGTTCGCAGAACAGGCCGTCACGCTCCGGCTTGAGGGTCCGGTAATTGATTGTTTCCGGTTTCTTCACCTCGCCGCTGGACCACTGGCGGATCTGTTCGGGGGATGCCAGCCCAATCCGAATCCGGTCAAAATTGTTCAGTTCCAGCAAAGGATTCATCTCCCCTCTTGTTTAGGGATCAACTTGTTTAGGGATCAAGTTATTCGGGCCCAAAGGCACTGCCAGCCGTTCGCTTCCGGACAACGCCATGCTCCCGCTAAAGTGAGCGGTTTCGCTATTCCCTTTGTACCTCGTGCCCCAGTGCCTTCGTGCCTCTTTAAGCCCTTATTCCGCTGTGCCTTTGGGCCGCCGGGCCGCTGGACCTCTGTGCCGCTGGACCACCAGGTCTCCGTCCCCGGGCTCTTCTCCTTCCTCGAGTTCTTCCTCCTCACCGGGCACCAGGTCTTCGTCCAGCAAGATATCCTGGAAATCTTCTTCCTCTACCTCTTCCTCCGTCTCTTCTTCTTCGTACCCATAATCACTGCTTTCCCGTCCGTCGTCGACGGGCAGCTCCAGTCCCAAATCCCTGGCCGTTTCCGTAATATCGTCCTCGATTTCTTTAATTTCGATTTCTTCATCGTCCTCGGAAAGCACTTTTACGTCCAGACCCAGGCTCTGCAGTTCCTTCACCAGCACCTTAAACGATTCGGGAACGCCCGGTTCGGGTACGTTTTCGCCCTTGACGATGGCTTCGTAAGTTTTTACCCGACCTACCACGTCGTCGGACTTCACAGTTAAAATTTCCTGCAGCGTGTAGGCGGCCCCGTATGCTTCCAGCGCCCAGACTTCCATTTCACCGAACCGCTGCCCGCCGAACTGGGCCTTCCCGCCCAGGGGCTGCTGGGTAACCAGCGAGTACGGTCCGGTAGAGCGGGCGTGAATTTTATCGTCCACCAGGTGGGCCAGTTTAAGCATGTACATGTAGCCTACCGTAATCTTGCTGTCAAAAGGCTCCCCGGTGCGGCCGTCGCGCAGCTCAATTTTGCCGTCTTCGGGGAGGCCGGCCTGCCTTAAGAACGCCACGATATCGCTTTCCACGGCGCCGTTGAAAACCGGGCTGAC
>DAISHP010000099.1:0-6549 GCA_036822475.1 Bacillota bacterium | reverse complement strand
AAAAAAGGCAGCCGGCAGCAGCAAACACTATTTACGCCGGTTTCCCCGGCGGCGGGCGCGCCGCCGCAAGCGCCGCCGGCCTGAAGATTTTTTTGGGAGAAAACCGGAGCAGCCGGAAAAAGGAAAAAGCTAAAAATGGCTATTTCTTTAGCCCAGAAAAGAACAACAGCTCAACTATTCATGGGCAGCAGGAACAAGATATTTTGGTCAGAAGGTTTTTACTTCCGAGCACAGTAAATAACCATAAAGTTAAAAACAGGTCCGGCCGGAGGTGCAGGCGCCCGAACAGGGCATTTCAGGCCGCGAGCAACAACACCCGGGCTCGCGGCCCTTTTATTTTGGCCTAATTATTTTCGCCATGATTGCGATGAAAAATATCTATAGAAGTTTGGGTTAACAATGCAGTAACCAGATTATGTCTATCCTGAAAAGATCAGGCATAAAATTTGCCAGACACAAAGTAAATATTTTCGGCGCTTTATACACATTTCCTTGTGCCTCTGTGCCCTGGTGCCTTAGTGCCTTGGGGTGCGCCTGCTCCGAAAAATCGTTAATTTCCATCCTTTTGCTTGTGCTGCGTTGGCAGCATAAGTGGCTATTAGAATATAATAACCAGGAAAAAGTTTTCCAGGGAGCATTGCCAGGGGCACCTTCTTTCGTTATGTTTTTTCTTTTCTGTTTTTCTACCGGCCTCTTAAAATCCAGCGGCCGGCGACTGGCAGGGAGGTAATGTACGATGGCAGTGGTGGTAGTGGCAGGAGGAGGATGGGCCGGCTGCGCCGCCGCCTTTTCCGCCGCTTTGGCGAGCGCGCAGGTGATTCTGCTGGAAAAGACGGATTTGCTCCTGGGCACCGGGCTGGTCGGCGGCATCATGCGCAACAACGGCCGCTTTACGGCCGCCGAGGAACTTCGGGCGATGGGCGGCGACGATTTTTTTCAGCTGGTGGAAAAGGTGGCCCGGCACCGTAACTTAAATTTTCCCGGCCACAATCACGCCATGCTTTACGACGTCACCAGAATCGAGCCCGTTGTCCGGAAGGCCCTGTTTCAGCTGGGCGTGGACGTGCGCCTGCAAGCGCACGTGGTGGGCGTGGTGAAAAAGGGCGGGGAAATCAGCGAAGTCTATACCGCTCAGGGCAAGAATATCCCGGGGGACGTTTTTATTGACGCCACCGGCACCGCCGGCCCGGTCAAAAACTGCACGCGCTACGGGTTCGGCTGCGCCATGTGCATTTTGCGCTGCCCCACTTTCGGTCCGCGGGTGAGCATCACAGCGAAAGCAGGCGTGCCGGAAATCATGGCGGGGGAGGGTTTCCCGCAGTTCGAGGCGCTAAGCGGTTCCTGCAAGCTGGAGAAGCGTTCGCTGGCCCCGTGGCTGGTGGCCGAACTGGAAGAAAAAGGGGTGCTCGTCATCCCGTTGCCCCCGGAGGCGCAAAAGAAGGAGGTCCTCAGCCGGAAAGCCTGCCAGCAGTACAACCTGGCGGAGTTTGCGGCGAATCTCATTTTGCTGGATACCGGTCAGGCCAAGCTAATGACTCCTTATATGCCTTTGGCGGTCCTGCGTACCATCAAGGGGTTTGAGGAGGCGCGCTTTGCCGATCCCTATTCCGGCGGGAAGGGAAATTCCGTCCGCTTTATGGCCATGGCGCCGTGCGACGACGCCCTGCGGGTGGAGGGGATCGAAAATTTATTCTGCGCGGGGGAGAAAACCGGCCTGCTGGTGGGCCACACCGAAGCGATGATCACCGGTTTTCTGGCCGGACACAATGCTGTCCGCCGCCTGGCCGGAAAAGAGCCTTTGGTCCTACCGGAAGAAACCTGCAGCGGCGATCTCATCGCCTTTATGCACCAGGAAATGAAAACAGAGGAAGGATTGAAAAAGAAATATACCTTTTCCGGCGCGGTCTATTTCCAGCGGATGCAGGAAAAGGGCCTGTACAGCACGGACGTGGAATTGATCCACGCCCGGGTGGCCAGGGCAGGGTTAAAAGGGGTGTTCAGGCAGAAGATCGTGAGATAATTTAACCGGGGTCCGGGTTCCTGCCCCTGATCTTATTTTAGCCTTCTCCGGTTTTTTGTAGCCTTCCCCGTTTAAATATTTGTTTTCCTGAACATGCTCAGTGCCCGGTTCTATCTTGTCCACCTCTTTCATAGAACTAAAAAAGACAGCTTTTTTCCGGAGGGAAAGGCCCCGAATTCTTCAAGAAGAGGTGCTTCAAGGTGGTCAACTACATCTGGCTGAGCATGATTGTTTTCAGCATCCTGGTGGCCGGAGCCAACGGGCAGATTGAAGTAATCACCAGGGCAGCTTTGGAAGGAGCCAATAACGCGGTAAAGACTGCCCTGAACCTGATCGCCATCATCGCCTTCTGGCTGGGCATGATGCGGCTGGCCGAAGCTGCCGGCCTGGTGCGGGCCCTGGCCAGGCTGGTGCGGCCGCTCACCCGGTTGTTATTTCCCGGAGTACCGAAAGAGCACCCGGCTTTGAGCGCTGTGATCATGAACTTAAGTGCGAATATCCTGGGTCTGGGCAACGCCGCCACCCCCATGGGGCTGATTGCCATGCAGGAGCTGCAAAAACTCAACCGCGGCGATCCAAAGACGGCCACCGACGCCATGTGCACATTTCTGGCGCTAAACACCTCCTGCCTGACTTTAATTCCCTCGACCATCATCGGCATCCGTTTAATGCATAACTCAGCCGATCCTACGGCCATCGTAGGGACAACCATTTTTGCCACCGCCTGCGGGATGGCCGTGGCAATCGTGGTGGACAGGGTGATGCGTTTTCTATACCACCTGCAGGGGCGGTAAAGCAATTTAGAGCCCTTAAGCTCCTCGGGCAAGCGGGGCATGGGGATGAACGTACAAATGTGCCTGATCTTATCAGGGTAGCCGAATAATGCCAGGTGAGGAGGCGGATGCCGTGTACGAAATAATCGCTGAAATTTCCCGCTGGGCGATTCCGCTCACTTTGCTTTTAGTGCCGCTGGCGGCCATGCTCCGGGGAGTGCCGGTTTTTGAAACGTTCGTGGAAGGGGCCGGGGAAGGGTTTGCCACGGCCGTTAAAACCATCCCCTACCTGGTGGCCATGCTGGTGGCGATCAGCGTCTTCCGGGCGTCCGGGGCCATGGAGCTGATGGTACAGACTCTTTCGCCGGCCCTGAACCTGGTCGGTTTTCCTGCCGAAGTGCTGCCCCACGCCATCATGCGCCCGCTCTCCGGCAGCGCCGCCCTGGGGATTGCCACGGATCTCATCGCCACCCACGGCCCGGACAGCTTTATCGGCCAGCTGGTTTCCACCATGCAGGGCAGCACGGACACCACTTTTTACGTCCTTGCCCTGTATTTTGGTTCGGTAGGTGTTACCAGATACAGGTACGCGATTATTTCCGGCCTGGCTGCCGATTTTACCACCCTGGCGGCGTCGGTGTTTATTGTGCAGAAGGTTTTCGGAGCGGGGGGGTAATTTAAAGATGTGGTATTCTAAAAATTAAAAAATGGATTGTGTTGCATAAAGAAGAATTAATGACAGGTTATCCTGCATTAAGTAGAAGCCGGGACCGGAAGTGGCGGTGAAGGCCTTTGCGCCCGTTAGGGAACGTACACAGCCCCTGCAGCGCCAGCCAGGCTTCAAAGGGCCCTAAAAGGTTGCCCCGCAGGTAATGCTCGCGTTCACCAATTTGCTTAATGGTTTCCTTATCCCCGCAAACCGCCCCGAGGAGCACGTCGCCGTGTCCGTTCAAGTACTTGCTGCCGGAGTGAATAACCACGTCAATGCCGAAATCGCGCGGGTTCTGGTTGCACGGCGTGGCGATGGTATTATCAGTGAGCATGACGACCCGCGGCTTTTGGCCAGCTCCGCCACAGCCGCCAGGTCCTGCAGCGAATAGCGGGAACTGGCCGGGCTTTCCAGGAAAAACAGGGACGTTTCGGGGCGCAGCGCCGCCTCGAAGTCTTCGACCCGGTGTCCGCCCACAAAAGTTACCCGAATACCATAGCGCGGAGCTATTTCGTTTAGAATCCGGTAAGTATTTCTATAAATCGTGCGCACGACGACGATGTGGTCTCCGGTCCGGGCCAGCCCCAAAACGGCCGCCCCGATGGCGCCTATCCCGGAAGCAAAACATTTGCAGGCCGGGGCTTTTTCAGCGCAGCCAGCTTTTGCTCCAGAATTTGCGTGGTCGGGTTGGCCATCCGGGTGTAATAAAAGCGCTCCCGGCCCGGACCCGGGTCCGGCCGCGTAAAATATTCGATGGCTTCCTCCAGGCCGTGAAAATAGAAGCTAACTGTTTCAAAAAGGGGGAGGGATGATGGTGTCTCCGGGGTGCAGCGGATTGGAAATGCCGTTGGTGGCATTTTTCAGATCGATGGAAGGACCATAGGCCAGATATTGAGGCTTGATATCGTTCATGGACATCCCGTAAGATTCGGGCACCGCCTGCATAGCCAGGGGGCTCGAACTGCTCTGGATACCTACGGCCACTTTCTTTCCTTTCAAGTTTTTGTAAGTCTGAATCCCAGACTTTGTCTTGACTAACGTCTGAATTGTGTTCTGGTAAAAGGGCATCAAACCGCGAATGTTTTGGGTGGAATAATCCCGGACGGGAACCGAAACACAGGCGCTGCTCTGGTGGGATTCATTGGCTATTTCCAAAAGGCGGCTTGACAGCTCCTTTCTTTTGGCGTAAGATATATAGTAGGTTTCCAGCTTACTTAACTTTGCTTTCAAAGGAAGTGCGGTTCATGCCCATTTACGAATTTAAATGCACCACCTGCGCCGAGCGCTTTGAAAAATTGTGCCCGCTGGGAGAAACGGGCGAACACCTCACCTGCCCCAACTGCGGAACACCGGCCCCCAGGCGGGTCATGAGCAGTTTTGCCGCGCGGGGGAGTACGAAGGGCGACAACGGCGGGCTGGATTTCGGCGGCGGCAGCGGGGGCGGGAGCGGCTGCGCCGGCTGCAGCGCCGGAAGCTGCGCCACCTGCGGCCACTAGCCGGGCCGGCAGCGCCCGGCTGCGTTTTAAGCAGCCCGAGCGCAGTTTCGGAAGCGGTGCCGCCGGCGGCCGCCAGGTAGAGCGAACCAGTAATTAAGCACTGGAACTAAAAAGACCCTAGAGCAGGCAAGGACCAGAAAAAAATTCCTCTGGAATGATCTTATGCAAATCTGCCGCTCTGAAGGGTTACGAACCGGCAATAAGCTCCAAATTAACCTACAGCTCGTAAAGTTTTTCTTCCATCTTCACACTCGTTACGAATCGGCAAAGAGCTCCAAATTAACCAGGCTTTTTAAAAGAAGATAAAGGAATTAAAAACGTGGGCCTGTTTTTTTAAACACCTACGTTTTCTTTTTTAGCTCAAAGCGTTTGGCAACCTTCGCGGGCGGGCGGAAGCTGAACTGCCCGGGTCCGCCGGGTAATTGCCGGTTTTTAATTTTTTAACTCCAGCAGCCTCTGAACCGTGATATTAAACCGCCGGGCAATCTGATAGAGTGTATCCCCGGGCTGGACATAGTAGACAAACAAAAAAATCACTCTCCTTCCAGCAGCCAAAATCTTGAAGTATAATATCGTATGTAAAGCGGACCGGAAGAGTGAAATTAAAAGAGCGATTTTAATTGCAAAGGCAAAAAGGAACAAAGATAAGGAAATAGGGCCCGAAGGCAGCAGGCACAAAGGCACAAAGGGGAAAAGCAGCCATGAATACCGGGCTAGATCAATAACATTCTCATGGGCAGCAGAGTGCGGTTAAACGGGTTAAAAGTAAGGCCCAGGATTTCCAGGGTAACGACGCCCAGCAAAGCCTCATCCCCGGGTTCGCCGAGGATGACGGGCGAGTGGCCTTCTCCTTGCGGAAGAATAAAATAACATTCCGAAATGTCTCTGGTTACAGTAGTCCCATCCGCAAGGATAAAATTCGCTTTTCTTTTGGGAGCCAGTTCAATGGCCTGCCAGACGGGGTGGGGAAGCAAAGAATACGTGGCCCCGCTATCAACTAGAAAATTTACCGTTTCCTGTTTTCCAGCCGGACCCCGGACGACTCCTTCAATGTAGGTAATACCCATTTCAAAAACCTCCCTCCTTACCCCCACGCCGCCAGGACAACCTTCCCGGCGACCAGGGAGGCCCGCACGTCGAGCACGCGCTGATTACGGGAGCCGCGGAAAGGAAGGGCCAAATCACGCTGGGCTTCAACATAGGGCCCGTCGACGAGATAATCGGAGGCCTCGATCAGCCAGCCGATTTCCGGGTGGGTGCGGGCCAGCTCCCCTAACCTTTCCCAGGTGTAGCCGGTATAGGTCACCACGTCCAGCCCCCGCTCCCGCACCGCCCCGGCCAGGCGGGCAAAAGCCGCTGCCTGCCCAAAAGGCTCCCCGCCGGACAGGGTGATTCCTTTGAGCAGCGGGTTGGCTTTAATTTGTTCCAGCAGCTCCGCCACGGCAACTTCCTTTCCCCCTGCCGGATCCCACGTATCCGGGTTCTGGCACCCCGGACACCGGTGGGGGCAGCCCTGGGCAAAAACAACGAAGCGCAACCCCGGGCCGTCCA
>DAISHP010000098.1:0-6611 GCA_036822475.1 Bacillota bacterium | reverse complement strand
CTTCGGGATTTTGCTTCGTTCCCGCGCCGGACGGAGGCAAAGAAGCGGATAAAACTTCTATTGCTCCGGCAAGGTTGTTTTTTCCGGATTTTTTCACCGCTCTGGCTACCGTTACCGGATCGACACCTTCCCTGGCACATTTTTCCAATAACCTGCCTGCATCTTCAATTGTTAATCCGGCCTGGTACAATTCAAATAACGCTTCACCATCGGTTATCAAAAAACCGGGCTCACGGACAGCAGTGGAACGCATTTCTGCCGGCGATTCGTTGTATTTAACAAAAGTAGCACAGGCCTGGACACAGGAGAAACACCCTTTGTGGCGATGAACCAGTGGGCTGAGCCAGTCAGCCAGTTCTTTGTTCTTTAACCGGTCAGCCACACCGCGCACCGTTTTCTGGGCAACCATTTTTTCCTGGCAAACAATTGAACTCTCCACCATTTTATCGATCTCCTGAGCGTCAAGAATGCCCAGCCCTCTCCAGGCAATGGCCTTCAGCTTTTTATCCCCCAAAAGGGCGCCAATTCCAAAATGATCCGGACTGTTCCAGTAATTATTCACTAACTGTGCACCAGGAACCCCCTTTTCCGCAGCAGGACCGATGGCCATCACCTGGACGATATCATCACCCTTTTCCTTTTTCAACCAGTCGGTGGTTTCCCACGCATCCTTACCCCAAATTACGCCTGCATCCTCGAGGTTAATCACTCCGTCGTGGACCCATAGATAAACCGGCTGCGGTGCTTTTCCTTTGATAATCAGAAAATCAAATCCGGCGTACTTAATTTCCGCACCCAGAAAATGGACCATTGGTAGGTTGACCAATTGTCCATCGCTTCCTTTAGCCGTAATCACGGCCAATGCACTCCCGGGTACCAGGGTTCCCGTCAGCAGGCCCGTACCGATTACCACCGGATCTTCGGCAGCATATCCTTCGTAAAATCTGATATTTAAAGCCGTCCCTCCCAGGCTATCAGTAACAGCTTCCTCATCCAGCTGCAAAATTTGCACTTCCCTGTCGGTTAAATCAACTACTGCGATCTGACCGGAATATAAATCCATCCTAATTCCTCCTTACCTGGATTGCTTCCGTCGGGCAGGCTCTGGCGCACAAGGGTTGTTCACACTCATCGCACCCCTGGCGCAAAAGAATCGGTTTGGCCGCCGAACCCGATCCTTCACCTTCCATGCTAGCCCCTATCCGGGAAACCTCCAGCCCTTCCGGGCGAGCCAGAACCAGCTCGGTATCGGTCTTGTACAACAACCCAAAATAATTATTTTTTTCTTCCGCCCGGTAAAACATAATGCTGGAAGATATTGCCGTATAAGCCCTATCCCGGTAATACCCACACGCCATTTCGCATCTGCCGCAGCCTATGCACTTTAAGGGCGTAAATTCCAGAATCAAATAACTCGCCTCCCTTATAAACTTTTATTTATGCCTAAAATAAATTGAGTCGCAAAATCAATAACTTCTAACTGTTCACCATTGTAATCAACTACCAGGCCGTTTCCCTGATTAATCCTGCCAATTATCCCGGCCGCCACTCCTTTCTGCTCAAAAGCAGAAATTACCTTTCCCGTATATTCCGGGGGAACGCTCAAAACAAAGCCAAACCCCGGGTAAGCGTTTAAAACCCAATCGGCCAAATCAACTCCCTGAGGACGAGGGATAGCGTCAAGATAAATAACACCCCCCTTACCAGAACATTCCAACAACATTCCTATAGTCCCCAATATCCCTGAATTGCTTACGTCCTTACCCGCCCGCAGCAATCCCTCTTCGGTCAATCGGGGCAGGACCGCAAGCCTGGCCTGAACTTCTTCCGGCGTTTGCCCGGATGTCGAATCCCAATGCGGAAACGGGTAATGCCAATTACCCGCCAGATCCACAGCCAGCACCAGGAAATCCCCTGGCAAGGCGGCAAAACTTGTTAAAAGAACCTTTGCTTCGCCTAAAATCGCTGCCGATATACCGCCTCTCTCCGCTTCTAGATGTAAATGGCCGCCGACCATAGGCACTCCGAACTTCTGACATCCGGTCAACATTCCTCTGGTTAACTCATTTATTTCGCTTCCTCCTGCTGCAGCAAGAACATTAACCATCGCCAGCGGTTTTCCGCCCATTGCGTAAATGTCATTCACGTTCACCAAAACACTGCAATAACCCGCCCAGAAAGGGTCACTGAGCAACTGAGGAGATATACCATCTGCTGCCAGTAAGAGATAACTCCCCTGATAAGGCAAGGGTGCAGCATCATCGCCAAAAGTAAATAAATTATCTCTTTTGCCGGAAACCGGTTCTAAAATCTTCGTTATTTTACTAATGACTCTTTTTTGCTGTACGCCTTTTGACCCGTGAAAACCCAGATAGATATCCCGGAGAATCGCCTGCCCTTCCCCCACCTTACGTTTTCCCTCCCGATGCCGGCTATCCTGATTATTTAAGGAAAACACTTTCCCGGCGGCAATTATTTAAAATTCCCCGTACTTTTTAATCACTTCCTGAACACCGAGTTGCCAGTCCAGAAACATTTCCGCTACACCACATAAAGCCCCTCCGTCAACTGTAAGTACGGCACCCGTAATATAGTCAGATTCGTCAGAGGCCAGGAAAACCACCGCACTGGCTACTTCTTCCGGCTTCCCGATTCTCCTCAAAGGAAAGAAGCTCTCAATGGACTCCCTTAACTTATCATCCATTACAATAGGTGCAATCAAAGGAGTATTGATGTAACCAGGACAAATACAATTGGCGTAAATCCCTTCCGAACCGTAGTCTATTGCCAGTTGCCTGGTAAATAAGACCAGACCTCCCTTTGCCACGCCATAAGCGTTAACACCTTTTTCTGCCACCAGACCCGCTCCTGAAGAAATATTGACAATTTTTCCCTTGCCGTTATTAATCATTTCCGGAACGGCGTACCGGCAGCATAAAAACGGGCCCTTCAAATCAACGCTCATCACCCTGTCCCAATCCTCTTCGGTTATGTCCGCCACTCCCAATCCCAGCGGAGGAGGTGTACCTGCATTGTTTACTAATATATCCAGCTTCCCAAACTTCTCCACTGTTTTCCTGGTCATGTTTTCCACCTGGTCTGCTTTGGAAACATCAGTAAGCACAGCAAGCCACTGACCGCCGATTTTTTCAATTTCTTCGGCCGTTGCCTCCATACCCTCCCCGGATATATCCGCCAGAACAACTTTCGCTCCTTCCCTGACAAAAGCGCAGGCAATACTTGCTCCAATCCCCGAACCTGCCCCCGTAACAATGGCCACCTTATCTTTTAACCGCATCTTTATCCTCCTCCTTTTATCCCAGTTTGTTCATGGCTCTCCTGGATTCAACCGGCAGAGCCATGAACAGCCTGACTTTACTTATCCCGGCAACATAAAACTTCGACCGGAATTTTTTGCCCCAAGAACATCCTCGTTTCTTTAGATATAATCATCCGTCACCGGTTCAATATCCGGATGCATCAGGTTATCGGGGTCAAATTCCTTTTTCGCAGCTTTCAGAATGTCGTAGTAAACGCCCAGGCGGGGCAGGTGTAGTTCCCCAAAGCGATACATATTTCTCCACAAAGGAGCGCCGTGTTTTAAGAAAAGCTCGCAGGCTTTTCGCAACATCACCTGAGCTCTTTTGACCGGTTCCGGGTTGCTCTGATCCCACCAGAAATCAAATTCCAGAGTGCCGGTCCGGGCAAAAGTAAAAGGACCCTGAATGGCTGTACCGGCAAAAGTCATGGCCCGGGTGATCTCGGGATCGGTTGGCTTCCAGTATTTATCCACATACCTGAGGTATGCACTGGTGATTTTCGGCACATATTCCAGCTTTGGGCAGGCGGCAAACCACTGGAAAGCACCCCGGCCGTGCATTACCCGGCCAATTACCTTTCCTATTTTCGACCGGTTAGGGCGTGCAAAGGCGATGGCGTCCATCCCTCCGAAAGCTTCCGCCAGTGTCCCCAGGTCCATCTGGTAAAGACCGCATGCGCCGGCAACCTCCAGCAGAATTTCTTCTTTGATGTCCAGTTCCTCTTCCGTATCCCCCGCCAGGATCACGAAAACCGGGTTTTCCGGCAGGTACTCGGCCGTTTCCCCCAGCGGGAAGGGGTTTTCCGGATCCGGTTCGGACATCGTCACCACCTGCCCGCCGTGGCTTTTGTAAACCATCTCGACGATATCCAATTGACAGATTTTATAAATAAATTCTACCGCCTTTTCCAGGGTTCTTTCCTTGACCTCCGCGTCAAAAGCGTACATCCTCTCGATTTTCCTCTCAGGGAACATCTTGATGGTCATTTCCGTACAAATCCCGAACATGCCGCTGGCATTGACAAACATGCCGGCGATATCCGGACCGGGACCGTATGCGACGGGCACCAGGCCCACGCCGGGCACGGCCGAAGGGCCGGTCTGCAAAACTTCCCCGTCGGGAAGAACCCAGGTCATGTTGATAATACAATCCGATGAATTCGCGTGCTTGGCGATGGTTGCCGCTCCCCCTCGGGCGACATAGTTGGCAAGCGTAGAAGCGCTCCCCATCGTCAGAGGCAGGGGTACCATCAGCCGGATGTCATCAACGGCGTACCGGTTGTTCGCTTCCGCATAGGTAACTGCATTTCGTACCCCTACCTGAAGGGTAATGGTCATGCTCTCTTCATCCACACTCAAGACCTTATCCATCCGCTTGGCCAGGTCCAGCATAATCCCACCGTGGAGCGGAACGCACAGGCCGCCGTGGTTGAAGCCCGTGCCCATGGGAACAACGGGTACTTTGTGTTCGTTGGCTATTTTTACTATCTTCTGGACGTCTTCAGTTGAACCAGGGATCGCTACGATATGCGGCCAACGCCCCGGAACAATAGTAAAATCTCGGGAATAGCAGGTCAGAACAGCCGGATCGTTGCTTACCCATTCCTTTCCGATGGCGTTTTGAAGTTTTTCCAGAACGCTCTCGAGATTCTCGCTATTGATCCCTAAAGCCATCTTTCCTTCCTCCTTTCTCAAAATTAATCACCGAGCGCCTCGTCGACCAACTGCAGGAGATCGACCACCTTCATTCCGGTTCCGGCGGCGGCGTGCCCCAGGTTAATTTCGCAGAACGGACAACAGCTGACCACCGTATCGGCCCCGGCCGCCTGCCGGGCTTCCTCCAGCCTTAAGGTAGCGACAGCAATCGCCATATCCGGATAAGCCGTCTTGACTCCGCCGCCCGAACCGCAGCATAGGCTGTTTTCTTTTATGCGCGCCATTTCTTTAAAGGTTACGCCGGGAAGCGCCTTCAAAACATTGCGCGGCGGCTCGTAAATGCCGCTGTACCGGCCGATGTGGCAGGGGTCGTGGTAAGTGGCTTTGATCTTCAGTTCCTTCTTGAAGGAAAGCTTTCCCTCGGCAATCATCCGGTCTACGTACTCAACGATGTGGACCACTTCGAAGTTGAGCTCGCCCGCGTAGTTGTGGGAAAAAGTACTGTGGCACCCGGCACAGGCGGTGACCATCGTCTTGATGCCCAGCGAGTTGAGCTGCTGGATGTTTTCCCGCTTGTATTTCTCAAACATTTCTTCGGCGCCCGCTCTAAATGCGGTACTGCCGCAGCAGCGTTCCTTTTCGCCCAGGATGCCGAAGTCAACTCCCGCCAGGTGCAGGATTCTGGCGGTGGCTTTGGCCGCCGGAACAATTTCCGGAACATACGAAGCATTGCACCCGGGGAAGTAAAGGACCTCCACCTTCTCTTTACTGGCGTCTTTAATGCCCAGGTGGGCAAGTTTTTTGGCCCACGCGCCTCTGTTCCGCCGGGGAGACATCCAGGGGTTATCGTAATTGATAATGCTTTGAATCAACCCGTGGTGCTCCGGCAAAACGCCCCACTTTTTATTAGCAAAAATTTTCAAGGCCTGAAAGGCATTGGTAGGCTGCAGGCCTTTAATCCGGTTGCAGGTAATCTGGCAATGGCCGCAGCCAGTGCAGGTAAAAACGGCCTTGCGCAGCGTATCCGTATACTCAAGTTCAGGGGGGTCGGCCGTCAGACAGCGAACCAGTTCGTTTCTCCCGGCGGCGTAAAAGGTTTCAAACTTGTGGATGATTCCAGAAGGACAGTTGTCTACGTAATCAGCGCCCTCCACCGCCGCCGGATCAATCATCCGGCAGAGTCCGCAGCGCACACACTTCCAGACGTCGTTGCGGTATTCCAGCAGGGGCCTGACGTCCCTGGCCAGCCTGGCTTTAAAGTCTACCATCCAAGGTTCACCTCCTCCATTTTGAAGGGGATGCCGGGGTTTAAAAGGTTGCCCGGATCGAGCAGTTTCTTGATTCGGCGGATGTGCCGGACGTAGGGCGCCATCCTTGCGTAGACGGCTTCAGCCACCTTTCCTGTGGGCCGGTCAAAGAAAGCGCCTTTTTCCACCAGCTTTTCCACCACTTCGTCTGCCACTTCCCCGGGGAAGGCGTAGCCCAGCCAGGCGCCGCCGCCGTAATGAGTGGCAACAACCTTGCGGCTTGCATCGTTCAGGGAGCAGCCGGTGCCAGCCAGGGCACGTTCAATTGTTTCGTCGAATTCGCCGATCCGGTTAAAGGTAGTATAGAAACTTAATTCCGGTTGCTCGAT
>DAISHP010000097.1:0-6632 GCA_036822475.1 Bacillota bacterium | reverse complement strand
GGGCGGTGGCCATGGCGATGGCGTACGAAATGTAGCGCGGCTCTTCCCGGTCCTCGGTCCAGTCAAACCCGTAGGCCGGGACGCCCAGAATGATCTTGGCGGGCGGAATCTCCCGCCGTACGCTGCAAATTACCTTTTCCACCCAGGGCAGCGAAGCCACCGGCCCCGCCCCGCTAAAAACGCCGTGCTCGTCGTAGGTCATGATTACCACCTGGTGGGCGTAACGGCCTACCGTTCCGTAATCGAAGGAATCGGACCAGCTTAAGCCGGTTTGTTCGTCCAGCCTGGCCGGGAGAGCCACGGAAAGGTAATCTTGCCGGGGCGCCAGCGCATCCGCCAGTTCTTTAATAAATTGATTAAACAATTGCCGGTCACGCGGGTAAATGTTTTCCAGATCAATTTCTATGCCCGCAAAGCCGTTCTCTTGAATAACGGCCAGCAGATTCTTAATCAGCGCCTGCCGGTTTTCCCTGCCGGCCAAAACCCGGTGGGCCGCTTCCCGGCCGTCGATACCTTTATTATACAAATTATATAAAATTTACCCTCCGGAGGCATTGTAAAGTATCTGGCTTAAATGGGACAAGCTGGTAAGCGAAAGCATCGGTAATCACCTTTGATGCAGGATAAGAGCCTGATTCCCTACCCCATCCTGAAAGATTTGGTACAAAGTTCCCAGGCACAAAGGCACAAAGGAAAATACTCAATTCCCTGGTCATCTCTGTTTCTTTGTGCCTTTGTGCCTTGTTGCTTTTGTCCTGAAAATAACCTTCGCTAATTTTCATCCTCTACTGTGCTGCGTTTACAGGATGGATGTCTAATTACTATGTCTTTTTAGTGAATGTCGATCCGGATCGGCTTTCGCCGGCCTTCCTCGCTCTTCGGAATGCGCACCTCCAAAATCCCGTTCCGGTAGCTCGCCCGGGCCTGCTCCGGTTTCACCTCGGCCGGCAGGGGAACGGTACGGCTGAAGGTGCCGTAATACCGCTCGCTGTGGTAAAAATCGTCGTCCTTTAAATCCTGGGCGCGTTTGAATTCTCCTCTGATGGTCAGGCTGTTATCCGTGACCGAGACGTCAATGTCTTCCTTCGATTCAATGCCCGGCAGCTCCGCCGTAGCCACCACCTCGTTTTCCGTCTGGTAAACGTCAACCCGCGGCCCGTACCCTTCCAGGCCCCAGCCGCCGCGCCAGCCCCGCCACCAGGGACTTTCCAGAAAACGGTTCATGTGCTGACGCAGGGCGCTTAATTCACCAAAAGGATCCCAGCGCATCAAGCTCATGACTGAAAACCTCCTTAAGAAATTAGACCCTCATGCTGCTCACGCAGCACCAGCAAAAGGATGAAAATTAACGATTTTTCCCGACAGGCGCACCCCACGGCACTAAGGCACTCAGGCAAAAGGAGCCAGGATTAAAACTTTGTACCTTTGTACCTGTTGCCTTTGTACCTGATCTTTTCAGGGTAAAAATTGAGAGTTACCCTTCTTCCCAGGCATGGCCTTTTTTATCTCCAAAATTAAATTTGCCCGGAAACAACGACAAATATACGCATAATAAAAGCAGGAAAATAACCTTTGCGCGGCGAAAGTCGAATAGTGGAGAAGGGACAAGGGAGCTGATTTGCTTTGTGGATGAACCTGGAGCCGGCTCTCCGGAAGGCACGGGAGGAATTCGGCCGGCGCGACCCGGAAGCAATGGCCTTCAATGCCCGGGTACCCTTTAGCCGGGGGGAGTTTCTACTTTCCTTCCTCGGAGAGAAATACCTGATCCGTTACCCGCAGGGGGAGGTGGGTTATTTCTGGAAAGGGGCGGCCCAAGAACAGCCGCAGCCGGAACAGCCCGCGCCGGAACAGGCGGTCCCGCTACATGCGCAAATTATTTTTCTGCACTACCTTGCCCAGGCAACGCCGGCGGCCCCGGAAGGCAGGCTGGTCTCGTTTAAGGAATTGCCCGGCGGAAATATCTACGTTGGGCCTTTCACCAACCGGACGATCCGTCCCCTGCTGAAATACTTCGGCGCGCAGCCGGAAAAACTCCTGGCGGCCGGCGCAAAATTAGGCGGAAAATCCGCCGGCGTTGGCGAGTTTTCCGTAACCGTGCCTGCTTTGCCGAAAATTCCCGTCACCTTTGTCATCTGGCCCGGCGACGGGGAATTTCCTCCTTCCGGAAATATTCTCTTCGATTCCTCCGCCCCCAAACACCTGCCGGCGGAAGATTATGTTGTTTTGTGCGGCCTGGTTCTGAACAAATTAAGAAGAACAGGGGGCGAATAGCTTGACCTTCCAGGCAGAGACCCGGGAAACCCGGATTGCTTCCAGAATCATCTACGAAGGGAAAATTGTTAATTTACGGGTTGATCAGGTCAGGCTGCCCAACGGCCGGGAAGCTTCCCGGGAAGTGGTGGAGCACGCGCCGGCGGTCGCGGTGGTGGCCCTGGACCGAGATCAAAACGTTTTGCTGGTGAGGCAGTACCGTTACCCGGTACAAAAGGAAGTGCTGGAAATTCCCGCCGGCCTGGTGGAAGCAGGGGAGGAGCCCCTGGCGGCGGCACAAAGGGAACTGGCGGAGGAAACGGGCCGGCGTGCCCGGCACTGGCAGCTCCTTTTCAGCATTTATTCCTCCCCCGGGTTTACGGACGAGCAGCTTCATCTTTTTCTGGCGCAGGACCTGGAGCCGGCCGGCGGGCAGCACCTGGACGAGGACGAGTTTATCAAAGTAGCGAAGGTACCCCTGGCACAGATTCCGGAAATGATCAGGCGGGGCGAAATCTGCGACGCCAAGTCCGTCGCCGGCCTGCTGGGGATCCGGCTATCCGTTTAAAGGTCGCAGGTAAGGGCGAATGATCAGTTTCCCGTTTTCTAGCAGGGCCATTTGCGGGGTCCCGTTCTCCGGAAGGGAGGCCGGGGAACTTTTCTGCGGCGCCGGCGCCGCCACTCCGGCGATGGTTAGCCGGTTCGGGTGAAGGTCCAGCGCCACAACCAGGGCCTTCTGGTTGTCCGGTTCGCCGGCGTGCACGTCTCCCCGGCACCGCCCCATAATGACGACGTCCCCGGAAGCGAAAATCCGGGCGCCCGGATGAACGTCCCCCACCAGGACCAGGTTGCCGGAATGGACAATTTGCTGCCCGGAGCGCAGCTGGGT
This sequence comes from Bacillota bacterium, assembly GCA_036822475.1. Classification (GTDB taxonomy): domain Bacteria; phylum Bacillota; class Desulfotomaculia; order Desulfotomaculales; family Nap2-2B; genus JAIMBK01. The sequence goes on along the minus strand of DAISHP010000097.1, from coordinate 3,493 downwards.
GCACACCAGCCGGGCGCGCTCGCCCGCACCGTTTTGGGCCGGACGGACCGGCCAGCGGATGTTCAGGGCGGGAACCAGCCCGTATTGCCGGCAGATGTTTTCCAGCTCCACCTGCTGCTCTGCGTTCAGGGCCGCGTTTCCCTGGTAGAGGGTAAACCTGGCGCCCCGGAAAAAGTCCCGGGCCGCTTCGATTTTATGTTTCAAGTTGTTCTTAATCTCTTCAAATTCCCTTTCCGGGTCAAAAAAGATGACCAGACCTTCACGCGTTCCTTTAATGCTGACAAGTTCCTTTGCCAAGGGACATCCATCCTTCCAGGATTTTCTTTCTACGGGTAAAATTCGACTTGCCCGTTCTTTTTCCTGCCGGAAACGAAAAGTTTGTTTAAAAAAGGTCGGCCTTTGCATAAAAAGGGCGTTTTTGCGGTAACTTTACAGTGAAAGGAGGAAAAGAAAATGGCCATTGTCGAAGTAAACGTCACCCCTTTAGGCACCGGCCGGCCGAACATCAGCAGTTACATTGCCAGTTGCTACGACATAATTAAAAAAGAAGAAGGGATCAAATACCAGGTTACTCCGCTGTCCACCGTGATCGAGGGAGACCTGGACCGGGTGCTGGAGGTGGTCAAAAAAATCCACCGCGTGCCCTTTCAAAACGGCGTGCAGCGCGTCCTGACCTCCCTGACCATTGATGAGCGCACGGACAAGGAAGATTCGATGGAAGCCATGGTGCAGTCCGTTGTTACTTAAAGAAGATTCGGGCAGACCTCCGTCCGCTTTCTGCGCCACCAAAAGGGGATGAAAAAGTTCTGTTGTTGGAAAGGGCTGGAATTACTCCGGGCGAGCACCGGAGCAAGCCGGACTGATCCAGCCTGATGAGAGAAGCTCTCCTCTGTGGCTGAAAACTTTGCAAAGGAGGAAACCGCTTTGCCCGAATGGAGAAGGGATCCGGTGGTTGACCGCTGGGTGGCCATTGCTACCGAGCGGGGCAAGCGGCCGTCCGATTTTAAATGCGCGGTAAATGGGCGAAACGATACTGCCTGCCCCTTATGTGCCGGCTGTGAGGAGCATACCCCGCCCGAAGTCATGGCTTTCCGCCGGGCCGGTAGCCCGAAGGACGCACCGGGCTGGTGGGTGCGGGTAGTGCCGAACAAATTTCCGGCGGTAAAAATCGAAGAGGGTCAGGAAGTCTTCCGCCGGGGCATCTACGAAGTCAGGGAAGGTTTGGGAGCCCACGAAGTGGTGGTGGAGGTGCCCCAGCACGTTGACAACCTTGACGTCCTGAGCGAAAAACAGGTTGCCGAAATCCTGTGGGCCTGGCGGGAACGATCCCTGGATCTCCGCCGGGACACCCGGTTTAAATACATCCAGATCTTTAAAAATTACGGCAGTACGGCGGGAGCGTCCCTGGAGCACGCCCATTCCCAGATCATCGCCACTCCCATGGTGCCCATCGAAGTCCGGAACGAACTGGAAGGATTTCATCGCTACACCCAGGCTACGGGCAGGTGTATTTTTTGCGATCTGGTCGCCCAGGAAGCGGCTGAGCGCGAGCGCCTGGTAATCCAGGAGAAGCATTTTCTGGCCCTGGCTCCTTTTGCTTCCCGGTTTCCATTTGAATTGTGGATCGTCCCCACCGAACATCAGTACGATTTTGTGCAGATCCGCGAAGGGCAGGTTCGGGAGCTGGCCCGGGTGCTGCGGGCCTGCCTGCGCAAATTGTCCGTGCTGCTCTACGATCCGCCGTACAACCTTGTGCTGCACACTTCGCCGGTGAACGAACCGGAGGTTAAGCAATACCACTGGCACCTGGAAATTCTGCCCCGTTTAACCGTGATTGCCGGCTTTGAGCTGGGCACCGGCTACTACATTAATCCCACCCCGCCTGAGCTGGCCGCCCGGTACTTGCGGGAAACGGAGACACACTTTGAAGAAACGCCGTACAGGGAGGTAGGGTAAAAAATGTTTGACCGTCCACTTAAAATCTTGCTGGTTTCGGCGGAAGTGGTGCCGTTTGCCAAAACGGGCGGCCTGGCCGACGTGGCCGGCTCCCTCCCGAAAGCCCTGGCCACCGTGGGCAACGATCACGCCGGCAACGACGTCCGGGTGACCCTCCCCCATTACAAAGGGATCGAGGGAGCGCGGTACCGGATGGATTTCCCGGTCTTATTTAAAAACCGGGCGGAAACCGCCATCATTCGCGAGGCCAGCTTAGAAGCCCAGTATCAGGGTGAACACCGCCTAATCCCGGTTTACCTGGTGGATAATCACCATTATTTTTACCGGGACGGCATGTACATGTTTGAAGATGAAGCGGAGCGCTTCGCCTTTTTCTGCCGGGCGGTGCTGGAGATGCTGCCCCGGCTGAACTGGCAGCCGGATATCATTCACTGCAACGACTGGCAGGCCGGACCGATTCCTTTCTTTTTAAACGTGCGCTACCGCCACGATTCTTTTTACAACAAAACGGCCACCGTGTTTACCATTCACAACCTGCAGTACCAGGGTAATTTCCCCAAAGAAACCCTCTCTATTTTGGGGGTGGGTGAAGACTACTTTACCCCGGAATTGCTGGAATTTTACGGGACAGTCAGCTTTATTAAAATGGGCATTTTATTTGCCGACGTGGTCAGCACCGTCAGCCGGACTTACGCCGAAGAAATCCAGCGGCCGGAAACGGGTGAGCGCCTGGACGGCCTTTTACGGATGCGCGCGGCGGATCTATACGGCATCGTGAACGGTATTAATTATCACGAGTTTAACCCCCGGACAGACCCCCGCATCCACCGCAATTACGACCGGGATTCCCTGGAAAATAAGCGGGAAAACAAATACGCCCTGCAAAAAGAAATGGGCCTGCCCGTCAAAAACACCCCTGTTGTAGCGATGATTTCCCGCCTGGTGGAGCAAAAGGGCCTCGACCTGGTGGTGCGGATTATTGATCAATTAATGGAGATGGACCTGCAGTTCGTACTGTTGGGGATGGGGGACCCGGATTACGAAAAAATTTTTAAGGAAATAAAAAGCAAATATCCCGGCAAGGCGGGCGTCCACATTGGTTTTAATGCCATCCTGGCCCAGCGCATTTACGCCGGCGCGGACATGTTCCTGATGCCCTCGCGCTTTGAGCCCTGCGGGCTGGGCCAGCTGATCGCCATGCGCTACGGAACCATTCCCATCGTCCGCGCCGTAGGCGGCCTGGCAGACACCGTTCACGACTTTAACCCCGTCACGGGCTCCGGCAACGGCTTTGTCTTCGCCGAATACAGCGAAGAAGCCCTGCTGCACGCCGTGAAACGGGCGCTGGCCCTCTACCGCGACGACCCTGGCCAGTGGCAGAAACTCGTCCGCCACGCGATGGAAATCGACTATTCCTGGGCACGTTCGGCGGTGGAATACCTGCAGCTGTACCAGGAAGCTCTGGGCAGGCACATGCAGAAGGCGAAAATAGCTTAAGGGCAGGGATGGACAAATGAACGGCGGGCGCCGGAAAATA
>DAISHP010000096.1:0-6638 GCA_036822475.1 Bacillota bacterium | reverse complement strand
ACAGAGGCACAGAGGCACAAAGAGATATACATAGACGACCGGAAATATTTTGCTTTGTGCCTTTGTGTCTGGTACTTTCGAGGGAGTGAGGGGGTCTGGCCCTCTTCCCAATCCCCAATCCCTAATCCCTATTCCCTAACCCCTATTTTCCTGCTGAGGCGCCGCCGCAAATACTGTTTACGCCGGTTGACCGTCCTTGTCCGCAGGTAAAAAACCAAAAGGGCCGCTCCCGCCAGCCAGAACAGCCACAGTCTGCCGGGCGCCCTTTCCACAGCGCAGGCGGTAACCAGATCAACTGTCCCCACCTTTTGCTCCCCGTCGTAAATAAGCAACTGCCCCGCCTTTTGCCCCGCCCGCAAAGGAGCCTGGATTTTCTGGGCGATCCGCAGGCGGCGGGTTAAATCCGGAGTGCTCCCCTGGGGAAAGTCATACCAGAAATCGCTGCCGGTTAAAAGATCAACCTTCTCCGGCTCCCCGCCGGCAACTTTCACCGAAGCAACCTTTTCCCCTTTTTTGACCACCCGGGCGGGAAAAAAGTTATTGAACCCGTAATCTAAAAGTTGCCTGGCTGCATCATAAACCGCTTCCCCCTGGCTGTCCAAAACCACCGCAATTAATTCCCGTTGCTCTCTTTGCGCCGAGGCCACCAGGCATTGGCCGGCTTCAACGGTGTAGCCCGTTTTGATCCCGGTGGCGTCCTGGTAGCGTTCCAGCAGCCGGTTGTGGTTCCACAGGTGCTCCTGCGGAGGGCCCTTGGAACGGTCCGCCTCCGGGCGGCTGATGATCTTTAAACGGGTTTTTACCATTTCCCGGAACGTCGGGTTTTGCATCGCGCAGCGCGCAATCAGGGCCAGGTCATAGGCGCTGGTATAATGGCCGGGGTCCGGCAGGCCGTGGGGGTTGGTGAAATGGCTGTCCGCGGCCCCGAGCGAACTTGCTTTTTCATTCATCAGCCCGGAAAAATTTTCTACTGATCCGGCCAGGTGATCGGCAATGGCCACGGCGGCATCGTTCGCCGAAGCCAGCAGCAAAGCGTACAGCAAATCGCGGAGCGTAAGCCGCTCGCCCGCCTGCAAACCGATGGCCGAACCGCCTGCCCGGCAGGCTTCTTCGGGAACGGTGACCAGCTCATCGAGGTTCCCTTTCTCCAGCGCCAGCAGCGCCGTCAAAATTTTGGTCGTGCTGGCCGGATACATCCGTTTATGCATATTTTTCGCGTAGAGCACCTGGCCGTTGCGGGCGTCCATCAACACCGCCGCTTCGCCTGCCAGGGATGGAGCGGTTTCCCCGGCGAGTCCTCGCGCAGGAAAAAGAAAAAAGAAAAGAAAAAAGAACAAAAAAGGCAGGCCTGTCCCTCTTTTGGTCATAATTACTCCATTTCCGGGTATATTTTCAAAGTCCAAAAAGATTATATCTTAACTTTTACCGGCCAATCAAGAACGGTGTAATTTTTTCTTCAGCGGGGAAAATAAAATTAAAAATAAGGAGGCTGTTTTAAAGTGCTGGAAATCAATAATCAAAAATTTGAGCTGGCCCGCCTGACCGACGCCCAGCTGACGCGGTTAAAAGAAGTGGAAAAAAATTTAGGGGAAAAAATTTACCTGCTGGCCGTGCAACGCAAAGACTAACCTTTATGTTTGCCGCCGGGGCACAGGATGGTCTGGCCAAAGCCGCTGCAAAATCCTTTTTGGGAAGCCTTCCGCGGAAAAAGCGAACCGGGGTCTCCCCCGGCGCAAAAGATGAAGCAGACGCGAAAACCAAAAGGGCGGGCGCCGGACGCGGCTGTGCCCCCCTCTCCCCTCCCCCTTCCCCGGCTCCTGCTGCGCCCACTTACCTGGACAGAATATCTCCCGCCAAACTTTCCAATTTTGCCAGGTTGCAGTATAATATTAAGCAAAAGAAGGTTGGAGGCTGGCCTTTAGTTGCCGTTTCTGATTTTGGGACGCCGGGAATGGGGTTTGTTATCCCTTCTTTTCATTGCCGAATTTGCCCGTGGAGCCTTTTTCTTTACTTTTTTGCCGTTTTGGATTGTCAATTATTTAGGCTTTTCCATTACGATCGTGGGTTTCGCCATATCGGCCCAGTACCTGACGGAAACCCTCTGCAAAACGTTCGCCGGCTGGGAATTTGACCGCCTGGGCAGGCCGGTCCTGGTCGGCGGCCTGGTTTTATCTTTTCTTTCCCTCCTGCTGATCAAATGGTGGCCGATTCCGCCAGTTATGATTGCGGCGGCAGGGTTGTTCGGCCTGGGCTTCTCCCCTTTGTGGCTGGGCGTGATCAGCATGGTGGCGCCGGTCGGAACGCCGCGTCGGGCCACCCGCATCAGCATGGTTTTCGCCGCTTGGCTGGCCGGGGCGGGCGGCGGAATGGTCAGCGTCAATTTTATTATGGCGAAAAACTACGATCCCGTTTTCTGGCTGGTGATTGTTTTATGGGCCCTGGCTCTGATCATCGCCTGGCTCTCGACAGATCAGCGCCGGCTGTTGACCGCGGCCGGAAATGGAGCGGCCGGCCCGGGCCCCGGCAGCATTTTGGAAACCTTAAAATATATGGCGACCAACAAAATAACGATTAATATCCTGCTCCCCGGGATGTTTTTGCAAACCCTGGCGGCTGGTTTGCTACTTCCCGTTTTGCCCTTGTTCGTCCAGCACCACCTGCATCTGAACCATAACCAGTACGGTCTGCTGCTGATCGCCGGGGGAGCCGCGGCGGTGGCTTCTTTGCTGCCGATGGGATACCTGGCCGACCGGGTGGCGCTCAAATTTCTGCTGAGCGCCGGTTTCGGCTTGAGCAGCCTGCTGCTGACCTGCCTCGCCTACAGCAGCGGGGCGGCGGAAGCATTTCTGCTGGCCGTTTGTTTAGGTTTTTCCTACGCCATGATCCTGCCGGCCTGGAATTCCCTGCTGGCCAAAATCATCCCGCCGGGGAACCAGGCCATGGGATGGGGCGTCTTTGCCACCATCGAGGGTCTGGGCATCACCGTCGGGCCGGCCCTGGGCAGCGTGGTGGCCCGGTTAATCGGCATGCCGGCAACGCTTTTGACCACCACGGGCGTCCTGCTCATTGCCTCCTTCTTTTACCTTCTCTACCCGCTGGAAAAAGTGCTCGCGAGGGAGTAAGGAGGGAACCGGATGGCCGAAACAGTGTTTAAAACGCTCGCCTTTGTCTTAAGCATCTATGCTCTGCTCCCCACGGCCCTGGCCAGGCTCTTTCACTTCGGGGTGAAAAGCCGCGTTCCTGCCGGCGCCGGCCGGGTGGCGCTGACTTTCGACGACGGCCCCGACCCCCGCTACACTCCCCAGGTTTTAAACATCCTGAAAGAATATCAGGTAAAGGCCTGCTTTTTTGTGCTGGGCAGAAAGGCGCAGGCCCATCCCGAACTGGTCGCCCGGATCCACCAGGAAGGGCACGAGGTGGCCAGCCACGGCTACAACCACCATCTCTCCTGGCTGCTGGGGCCGCGGGGGATCAGGCGGGAAGTGCAAAGGGCGGCTTCCGTGATCGAGGAAATAACCGGCCAGCCTCCCCGGCTTTTCCGGCCCCCCTGGGGACTGCTCAACCTTTATTCGCTTTTTTTGGGCCGCCTGCACAGGCAGCAGGTGGTTTTGTGGTCTTTTCTGAGCTGGGACTGGGGCCGGCGTTCCACCCCGGATTCGATTGCCCGAAGGGTGCTGTCCCGCGTCAAAGACGGATCGATCCTCGTCTTTCACGACAGCGACGACGCTCCCTTTGCGGCGCCGGGCGCCTCCGGGAAAATGCTCAGCGCCCTGCCCGCCATTCTCACTGAATTAAAAGCGCGCAATCTGGAAATAACACCACTAACAGAACTTTTCGGCACGGCTGCACCCGGAAAAGGTTTATTTGCCAGACTGTGGCAGCAATGGGAAAAACTTTTCCTTTTTCTGTTCCGGATCGAAGACATTTCCGACGGCGGCAAACCCACCATGTTCCGCGTGGCTTTACGCAGGTACCGGGGAAAAACGCTGCCGCTCCCGGACGGGACGGTCCTGCGCCGGGGGGACCTGATCGGCGAATTACACATGCATAACGAAATGCTACGGGAGATTAACGCCGGCGCCGGCAACGATCCGGCCCAAATGGCCTTTGCGGCCAAAAAGGCGGCGCTGCAGGCACTGGCGGCGCTGGCCGGGAAGCTGGCCGAGGACCCCCGCTACCAAAACGTAAAAGCGGTGGCCGGGGTGAGCATCCTCCACCGCGGCAGCCGGCTGGCCGGTTTCAGTGCCTTTGCGGTTTCCCCGCTGACGTCCCGCCTGGTCGGTTGGTATGAAAACCTGCTCCTGGCGATCTTTCACCCGGCGGGTAAAGACCGCGTAAGCAGGCACCGGAAAAAGTTAACCCCCCGGCTGCTGGTCATGAGCAGGGAAGAATTATTCCGGCGCTATCTGGATCGGAAGAAAGGACACTAATTATTTTGGAAAAGCAGGCGTTAAGAAGGAATTTGTTAAAACGTAGAGAATTCCTTAATAAAACAAATATTGATAACAAACCACCCGGGCAGATCGAGGAGGTTAAAAAATGAATCTGATCTTGCGACTTGCTGAAATCGGCCGTCTTTACCCCGACCACGAAGCCGTCCGGTACCACGACCAACGGCTCACCTACAGCCAGCTGCTCAGAAAGATCAACCAGTTCGCCAACGGGTTGCAGAAATTCGGAATTGGGCAAGGGGAGCGAGTCCTGATTGCCCTGGGCAATTGCCCGGAATTCATCATTTCCTATTTTGCCCTCATGCAGATCAAGGGCGTGCTGGTCCCCGTCAACCCCCAGTATACCCTTCATGAGTTCAGCACCATCGTGAAAGATGCGGCGCCGGCAGCCGTCATCACCAATCCGGCAGTCGCTCCCGTTTTTGCCCGGATCAAAGAAATGACAGGCCTCCCGAAAGAAATCATCGTGATCCGTTCTCCGGACCCGGAGCCGGGTTTTCATTCCTTTGCCGCCATCCTCGCCGGCGGCGATCCCGTCTTTCACTTTACGGAACATTACGGAAGGGACGAAGTAGTAGAGCTGCTTTACACCCCCGGAAGCATTTCCGCCACCCCAAAAGGGGCCATGTTGACCAATAACAATTTATATAGCAACGCCGTTACTTTTGCCGCTCTCTGCCGGTTGACCCCGGACGACCGCTCCCTGCTGGTGGCCCCGGTCTACCATGCAGCCGCCCAAACCTGCGTGATGAACGCTTCCCTGGTGGCCGGCGCCACCCTGGTGGTCCACGACGGCTGGAAGGGTCCGGAAGCCGTTTTGCGCTCCCTTCAGGAAGATCAAATCACCTTTTTCTACGGCCCTCCCACCATGTATGCCCTGCTGATCAACTACCCGGGGCGGGAGCGGTACGACACCGGCTCCTGGCGCGTGGCCTATACGGGGGCGGCTCCCCTGTCGCCGGAAATCTTTGCCGAATTCGAGGAAAAGTTTGGTTTGCAAATTACGGAGGGGTACGGCCTGACGGAAACGTCGCCGGTGGTCTGCTCAAACCCCGTAGAGGGATTAAAAAAAGTGGGTTCGGTAGGGCCGCCCATTCCCGGTGTAGAAGTCAAAATTGTCGATTACGAGGATCGGGAAGTGCCCGTTGGCCAGGTAGGGGAAATTGTGGTCCGGGGTCCGAACGTGATGAAAGGGTACTACAACCGCCCCGAAGAAACCAGCTGGGTGATGCGCAACGGGTGGTTTCACACCGACGACCTGGCCTACATGGACACAGACGGCTACGTTTTTATCATCGACCGCAAAAAGGACCTGATTATCCGGGGCGGCTTAAACGTCCACCCGCGGGAAGTGGAAGATGTGCTTTATACTCATCCGAAGGTTTTTGACGTGGCGGTGGTCGGGGTGCCCGATCCGGTGTGGGGAGAAGAAGTGATGGCTATCGTTCTGCTCCGGGAAGGAGAAAAAATGGACGCCGAGGAACTGCGGGAATATTGCCGGGATAAACTGGCAAAATATAAGATCCCGCGCTACATCCACTTTGTGGAAGATATCCCCAAGACTTCTTCCGGCAAGCTGCTGAAGTACGAACTGAAGCATTTAATGGAACACGCGTAAGGAAACGTCAGAGGGAAGAAAGCCGCAACGGACACAGGGAATTGCAGGCACAAAGGCAAAAGGCACAAAGTAAAGGTCGCCGATACTTTTCTCTTTGTGCCTCTGTGCCTTTTCCCCTCGTTTTCCCTACCTTAACTGTCCCGGTTTCTCCGTCACCACGATGGACACCGAATGGAGCTTGCCAGCGCGGTAGAGAACGGCGGTTACCTTCTGGCCGATTCCGGTCTGCCGGATCTGCTCAAGCAAGTCGTCCACCGTGGCAACCTTCTTGCCGTCCCACTGCACGATCACGTCCCCCTGCTCCAAACCGGCCCGCTCCGCCGGGCTTCCCGGCACCACGCCCACCACCAGCGCTCCTTCGGTGCTCTTTAAGCCCAGGTAATCGGCCAGTTCCCTGTTCAGGGGATGCAGTTGCACACCCAGCCAGGGGCGGACCACCTTGCCTTTATTGATTAACTCATCCAGCACCTCTTTAACCGTGTTGGCGGGAATGGCAAAGCCGATCCCCTGCGCCTGGGCCACCGCTGTGTTAATCCCAACGACCTCGCCGGCCAGGTTTAACAGCGGGC
>DAISHP010000095.1:0-6650 GCA_036822475.1 Bacillota bacterium | reverse complement strand
TTTCGATGACTGCCTGCTTCTCCGTTGCTGTAAAGGCCATTTGTTCACCTCCCCGTAACCTGACCTAATCGCTGCCAGCTAAGTGAACCGTCGCCGCAGCTACGCAGGCGACGCGTTACCTGGCCGGCAGTTCATTTCCCAATAATCGTAATCACCAGCCGGCCGTCGGGAATATCCCGGGCGACCAGATCGAAGACCCGGCCCGATTTGGCCAGGAAGCCCCGAAAACGGGTGGCCGTCGGAATCCGCCCCGGGATGCTGCCGGCGGCGTTAATGATGTCCGCCACCGTGATTTTATCCTGACGCAAGTCGTTTAGCCTTTTGCGGGCGTGTTCGGTGACGATGACGCGCATCTTACAAAAGGCCCCCGAGCGAAAAGAGATTGTCTTCTTCCTGGGCCAAAAAGGCGTAAAGGGCGTCCTGAAAAGCGGTAATGGCCGGGTCTTCCAGATTCGCCTGCCGGTAAATCTGCTCCAGCTCATTTTTGAGTTCCTGGAACTCCTCGCTTAAGCAGATCAGGGCAATGGACCGGGCCCACTTTTTTATTTCCTCTTCCGGGGAATCAAACCGGGGCACCCCCATGAAACGTCTCCTTTCCCAGGGCAGGGGGACTTTGACACCAGTTACATTGTAACATAATCAAGAAAAGAAGTAAACTTTATTCATGCAGGCACTAAGGGGAACGGGCAGAAATTAAAATATCAGGCACAAAGGCAACAGGCTTAAAAGGCACAAGGAAAGTAAAAAGTCAAATCAAACTTTTTCTGCTTGCTTCTCTAAATCAAAAGATCAGGTGCAATGTTTCCCCGGTTCAAAGTTAATCTTCCCGGCACATTTATCTTTGTGCCTCTGTGCCTTAGTGCCTTCAAAGTTCCCCCCGCGCCTTCAAGATATCCTCCTTAATTTGAGCGATCAGCTCCCGGGGGGAGGCAAAACGCCTTTCTTCCCGGAGGCGCCGGATGAAATGGACCTGAATGGATTTCCCGTAAAGATCCCCTTGAAAGTCGAGCAGGTGCACTTCGATGTTCGGCCGGGCGTTCTGTCCGTAAAAGGTCGGCCGCATGCCGACGTTGGCCACGCCCAGGAAAGTATCCCCGCTGATCGGGACCCGCACGGAATATACGCCGTTGGCCGGGATCAGGACCTTTCCGTCCGGCTCCAGGTTGGCCGTCGGAAAGCCCAGCGTGCTCCCCCGCCTGTCGCCGGCCACCACGACGCCTTCCACGAAGGGAAAATAGCCCAGGTACCGGGCGGCCTCCGCCACTTCTCCGGCTTTGAGCAATTGCCTGATCAGCGTGCTGCTGACGACCTGTCCAGCGACGATCACCGGGGGGATGACGTGCAGGGTATAATTGCATTTTTCGCTGTACTCCCGGAGAAGGGCGGGCGTTCCCTTCCCCCGGCAGCCGAAAGTATAGTTGTAGCCGACAAAAACGGTACGGACGCCTAAGCCCTGCCAGAGAATTTTTTCAATAAAATCTTCCGGGGTGGTGCGGGCGAAATCAACGGTGAAAGGAACCCGTAAAAGAACGTCCACGCCCAGGCGGGCGATCATGTTCTCTTTGGCCTCGCGGGTCAAAAGCAGAGGAGGGGCGTTTTCGGGATGGAGAACGGCCGCCGGGTGGGGATGGAAGGTAAAGATCAGGGAGCGACCCTGGATTTTTTTTGCGTGCGCAACCAGTTCGCGAATCAATTTCTGGTGGCCCAGGTGCACCCCGTCAAAGTTCCCCAGGCCGACGGCAAGCCGCGGATATTTATCTTTAATGTTCTGCCAGGTCTCGTATACTTCCACCTGTTCCTTAAACCCCCAAAGTTTTGCCTAAACTCAACCGGAGAGGACACAGAGAACACAGAGCACATAAGGATCTGCAATATGGATTAAATTGCTACCTCCATGCTTCCTTTTAACGAAGCCTTAATTACCTCCGCCAAAAATTCGCTTGCCTCGAGGATTTCAACAAGCACAGGCTCCCCTTCCCCGGTGAAATGAATGATCATCGATCCCGCTTCCGTGGCATAATCGATTTTTTTATCGGAAAGCTCAATTAATAATATATCAACTTGTTTGTCATACTTTACTTTCATATCTTTTCCTCCCTGCCGGATAAAAGGTCAGGCAAGAACTACAAAACTGTTTCCGGTTGAAAATAAGGTTTCCCCATTGGGTCTTCCCGCTTGCGGGCGACGGCCAGCAAATCGCCGCCGGCAAGCAATCTGACCGGCTGGCCGATCTCCAAACGATCTATTTCATCGCCGGATCCCGCAACGCCGGGCAGGTACAGCCGGTTGCCGGATTTTACGGCCAGGACGGCCGTCGGTTTTACCTGCACGGCCGGCAGGTGAGCCAGCGCTTCGGCCGGTCTCACCAGCACCCCGGGCAGGCCGCCCTGCTGGTGAATTTCGGCGATTTTGTCCAGCGTTAATGCATCCGCCAGCCAAAAAGAGCCTGCCCTGGTGCGGACAAGAGCACTCATGTGAGCGCCGCAGCCCAGTTTTTCCCCCAGGTCAATACAAAGCGAACGCACATAGGTCCCGGCCGAGCAGGAAAGTTCGATCACGGCGCGCGGCGTCCCGGTTCCCAAACCAAAGACGCCAATCAGCCGCAGGTCGTAAATGGTCACCCGGCGGGCTTTTCGCTCCACCACCAGACCCTGCCGGGCCAGCTCGTAAAGCCTTTTTCCCTGGTGCCGGATGGCCGAGGTCATGGGCGGAACCTGTTCAATTGAGCCTTGAAAATGCTGGAGGGCGGCAAGCAGCGCTTCTTCAGTCAGGGCGGAAGCGTCGGCGGTGCGCACTACCTCACCGAAGCTGTCGCCCGTGGCGGTGGCAACTCCGAAGGCAACTTCCGCCCGGTATGCCTTGTCGCCCGGCAGATAACGGATCAGGCGGGTGGCCCTGCCCAGGCAGACCGGCAGCACCCCGGTCGCTCCCGGGTCCAGCGTGCCCGTGTGACCGGCCTTTTTTACCCCGGTTAAACGGCGCAGGCAGGCGACCACATCGTGGGAAGTCATCCCGGCAGGTTTATCCACATTTAAAATACCGTCGAAAGCCGCGGCCATCAAGCCCCGCTCACCCTGATCGCTTCCAGCGCCGCTGTCACCACCTGCGCCTGCAGCGAGGGGAGTTCCCCCTCCAGCACGCAGCCGGCCGCGCGGACGTGGCCTCCGCCCCCAAAACGCGCCGCCAGGCGGTTCACGTCCACCGCTTCCTTCGACCGGAAGCTGATCTTATAGCGGCCAGGGGAAATTTCCCGGAACAAAAGGGCCACCTCCACCCCCCGCACGGAGCGGGCGTAATTGATCAACCCGTTGACGTGCTCGTCCCCGGCCCGCAAACTTTCCAGCAGCCTGCGGGTTACGCTCATCCAGGCCACCCGTCCGCAGGGAGTCAGGCTTAAGGTAGGCAAAACCGCTTCCAGCACCCTTAAGTGGGCCAGCGGTTTTTGTTCGTAAAGCTGGATATTAATCTCGTGCACCGGCGCCCCGCGTTCAATCAGCGCCGCCGCCCGGCGGTGGGTTTGGGGCGTTGTGTTTTCATATTGAAAGGAGCCCGTATCGGTAACAATCCCCGTATATAAACAGGCGGCGATCTCGGGAGTGATTTCCGCTCCCAGCAGGGCGCATAGATCCTGCACGATCTCCGCCGTCGCCGCCGCCCGCGGGTCGATATAATTGTAGTGAGCAAAGGAATGGGAACTGACGTGATGATCAATATTACAAACGGTCAGGGGGCGCTCCAAAAGGGGGCGCAGCGCCCCCAGGCGCTCGGGAACGGAGCAGTCCAGAACCATGAAGATGTCGTAATCGCCGCCTAAGGCGGTTTCCCCGGTTAAAAAATCCGCCGTTCCGGGCAAAAAGCGAAAAAGTTCCGGAACCGGGTCGGGCAGGGCCATGGTTGCTTCCTTGCCCAGCCGGGCAAGCGCCAGGCCCAGCGCGGCCACCGAACCGACGCAATCGCCGTCGGGCATGATATGTCCGCTGATAATTACTTTCCGGGAGCTCTGCAACACCCCGGCAATCGCCTGCAAATCACTCTTCAACTTTATTTCCCCTGCCCTTAATTTCTTCCAGCAGCTCCATGACCCGCGCGCCCCGGGCAATTGAAGGATCGAATTTAAAGGTGATTTCGGGCGTGTACCGCAGCCGGATCCGCCTGCCCAGCTCGCCGCGGATAAAACCCCGGGCCTTCTGCAGGGCTTCGATGGCGGCCCTTTGTTCTTCGGGAGAGCCGTAAACGCTGGCGTAAATTTTCGCCGTGCGCAAATCCGGCGCTACCTCCACCGCCGTAATGGTCACAAAACCGATCCGCGGATCTTTGACCTCGTGCATGAGCAGTTCGGAAACTTCCTCTTTGATTGCTTCCGCCAGCCTTTCCGGGCGGTAAGACATGGACATCCCCCCGTAAAACAGTCGTCGGTCGTCGGACGTCAGTCGTCGGAAGTTTGACGAGAACCCCGGGACTACTCGGGCACCAACACCTGATTACAAAATCAACCGGGGCGCGGCACAGAGGTTCCGGCTTCTCTGCCAGCCTGTTCTGAAGGGGTTAAGAAAGCGCCCAACGGCTGCGGGCTAAAATTTTCCTTTTTGTCCGGAACCAATTTCATGCTTCGCGCCTGCATTTCCGCACCCCGAACCTCAAGTCCCTTTATCCCTTTGTCCCTCTGTGCCTCTGTGCCTTAGTGCCTGCTTTTACGCCAGCTCCCGCTTGATCGTTTCGGTGGTGACAGCTTCGATCAGGTCTCCTTCTTCAATGTCGTTGAAGTTTTCCAAAGTCAATCCGCATTCGTAGCCTTCTGCCACTTCCCGGACGTCGTCTTTAAAACGCTTCAGCGAATCCAGCCGGCCTTCGTAAACAAGCCTGCCGTCGCGGATGAGCTTTATTTTGGCGTCTCTGGTCAGCTTGCCTTCTTTCACGTAGCAACCAGCAATCGTCCCGACCCGGGAAGCCTTAAAGATTTTCCGGACTTCCGCCTGACCGATGGTCGTCTCCCGGTATTCCGGCTCCAGCAGACCGCTCATGGCCGCCTTGACGTCGTTAATGGCGTCGTAAATCACCCGGTAGGTGCGGATGTCCACCTTTTCTGCCTCCGCTGCCCGGCGGGCGTTGACGTCGGTCTTAACGTTGAACCCCAAAACGATGGCGCTGGAGGCCGAAGCCAGCAAAATATCCGTTTCGCTGATTAACCCGACGCCGCTGTGAATGATGTTCACCCGGACTTCGTCGGTGGAGAGGCCCTCCAGCGCTTTCTTCAACGCTTCCACGGAGCCCTGGACGTCGGCCTTCAGGATGATATTTAATTCCTTCACCTGGCCTTCCTGGATCTGCTTAAACAGGTCGTCCAGGGAAACCTTCGGCGCTGCGGCCTTGATTTCCTCTTCGCGCCTGCGCAGGATGCGTTTGGCGGCAATTTGCCGGGCCAGCTTTTCATCGGCCACCACATACAGGAGATCCCCTGCCCGGGGAACTTCCGAAAAGCCCAGCACCTCTACCGGTGTCGAGGGCCCCGCGCTTTTGACGCGCCGGCCCAGGTGATCGGTCAGCGCTCTGACCCGGCCGGCAGCAGTTCCGGCCAGAACGCTGTCGCCCACGTGGAGGGTGCCGTTTTGCACCAGCACGGTCGCCACCGGACCGCGCCCTTTGTCCAGTTCCGCTTCGATAATCGTGCCGCGCGCCGGCCGGTTCGGGTTGGCCTTTAAGTCGCTGATTTCCGCCACCAGCAGGATCATTTCCAGCAGCGACTTTAGACCCTGCCCGGTTTTCGCGCTCACCGGCACGCAAATGGTCTGGCCGCCCCACTCTTCGGGGACCAGTTCATACTCGGTCAACTGCCGCTTGACCCTTTCGGGATCGGCTTCCGGCTTGTCAATTTTATTGATGGCCACAATGATCGGCGTGTTGGCCGCCTTGGCGTGGTTAATCGCCTCCACCGTTTGCGGCATCACTCCGTCGTCGGCGGCCACCACCAGCACCGCGATATCGGTGACGGAGGCGCCCCGGGCGCGCATGGCGGTAAAGGCCTCGTGGCCGGGCGTATCGATAAAAGTGATTTTCTGGTTATTATGCTCAACCTGATAGGCCCCTATATGCTGGGTAATGCCGCCCACTTCGGTGGCCGTCACGTTGGTCTGCCGGATGGCGTCTAAGAGCGACGTCTTCCCGTGGTCGACGTGCCCCATTACAGTCACCACGCAGGGCCGCGGCTGCAGCAGGGCGGGATCGTCCTCCGGCTCCTGGCTGAGCAGGGCTTCCTGGTCCAGTTCAAATTTGACCTGCACCTCAAAGCCGAATTCTGCGGCCACGATGGCCGCCGTTTCGTGATCGATCTCCTGGTTGATAGTGGCCAGAACGCCCAGCGACATCAGCTTTTTGATCACCGCCGCCGCGCCGATCTTCATTTTGCCGGCCAGTTCCTGGACCGTGATCGTCTCGCCAATCACGAGCGGCTTTTTCTCCACCACCGCCGGAGCCGTTTGTTTCGGCCGGGCTTCTTCCCGTTTGCGTTTTCCGCCGGGAATGGGGCGCAGCTTGCGTTCCGCCAGGCTGTCTTCAACATCCCGCCATTCCCGGACCCGCTCGGGGCGCCCGCGTTCTCTTTTGGCCTTTTCCGGGGGCTTTACCTCTTCCGGTACCTTCGGTACTTTCAGCTT
>DAISHP010000094.1:0-6675 GCA_036822475.1 Bacillota bacterium | reverse complement strand
AACAGCCCTCGTCCATGGTGAAACGCTCCCGCGCCCAGTCGCAGGAAGCCCCCAGCCGGCGGAGCTGGTGCGTGATCCGGCCCCCGTATTTTTCCTTCCAGGCCCAGACCCGTTCTAAAAATTTCTCCCGACCCAGCTCACTCCTGGTTAAACCTTCCTTCGCCAGTTCCTCCTCCACCCTGGCCTGGGTGGCGATCCCGGCGTGATCAGTGCCCGGCAACCATAAAGTATTATATCCCTGCATCCGGCGCCAGCGGATCAGGATGTCCTGCAGGGTATTATTTAAAGCGTGCCCCATGTGCAGCTGACCGGTAACGTTCGGCGGGGGCATGACAATACAAAAGGGTGTTTGGTCGCCGTCTACCCGCGGATGAAAATATTTATTCTCTTCCCAGTAACGGTACCATTTCTCCTCGACCTCCCGGGGGTCGTAAGCACTGGCCATGGAAAAACTGCTCATTTTTGCCTCCCCCAAAAAACATTCGGCATCCGGAAATATGTTAACCATTTTCGCCAGCTCTGTCAACTTGCTTTGTTAATCTTGCCCTCCTTCCGTACTTTGTTCAAGTGCTCCCTTGAACTTAACCGCAAATTTTAACTCCGGCTGATGAAGATCCGGACACCCGCCGGGCAGCCGGAAAAAAGCGGTTTGAGCAGGCCTGGGGCGCCTTTCCGGAGCCAAATAAATGCAGTGACCAGATTCTGAACAGCCGACTGACCACGATCTGGTCAACCGGCCGGTTCGGGAGGGCAAAAAGGGTGCTTAAATTGTGATTTTTTTAATTTAATCTGCCTGGCATACCTTTTGCTTGTTTGTAATGACAAATAAGCAGCGCGGATTTTTTCAGAATTGCTGTTGAGGGCTTCCGTCCTCGCCTTTAGGATCTATCCCTGATTCCCAATTCCTGTTTTCTGAGGGGGGATGCATCGAAAAGAGCGGGTAATCCTTGAAATGAACATCATTACGGAAAAGAAGCTTTTGATTAAGAATCTTTCTGGGGGAGGAATTAAGATGAAACCAGGTAATCAGGCTCGACCGGTCAAACAAACGATTCTGTGGGGGATTATTTCGCTGACGGCCTATCTTCTCATCTTCTTGAACCAGCAGACGGTGACCCACTACTTTACGCAAGGGGGATTCTTTGCCCTCGTCGTACTCGCTACCGCCCTCGCCTTTTCCATGATCCACGGCGCCTTTGCCAGCTACCTTTTAGAAGCGCTCGGCATCCGGGCCATCCAAAACAAGGGGGGTCATTAAATGGCGCAGCTAAAACCTTCCAACCTCAAGCGCTGGGGCCTGATTGCCCTGGGCACGCTGGTCCTGCTGGCGGCAGTCCCCGCCATCGGAGAAGCAGCGGGCGAAGTGGTGGATAAAAACGCCGCCAAGGAGTTTATTCAGTTAAATCTCTTCGGTATTCTCTTCCTTTTTATCCTGGGCTTCCTCGGCGGGTTGATCAGCGGGTTTATCGGCTCCGGAGGCGCCTTCGTGCTGACCCCCGGGATGATGAGCCTGGGGGTGCCGGCTGCCATTGCCGTGGCCAGCAACATGTGCCACAAGTTCCCGAAAGCAATGGTCGGTGCGTTTAAACGGTACAAATACGGCCAGGTGGATCTTAAACTGGGAATCATTATGGCCACGTCGGCCGTGGTGGGCGTCCAGATTGGCATCCAGATTCAAAAGATGATTCTGGCCAGGTGGGGCCCGGCGGGGTCAAATCTTTACGTAAGCTTTGCGTTTGTCTCCATTTTAACGATCCTGGGTATCTACATGCTTTTTGACGCCTTCCGGGCCATGCGCTCGCAAACGGAAGACACAACCTCCGGCCTGGCGGAAAAGATTAAAAACCTGCGGCTTCCGCCCATGATTAAATTTGGCGTCGCCAACACCAGGGTCTCCCTGTGGGTCACCGTTCCGCTGGGGCTGGCCACCGGCATGCTGGCGGCCACCATTGCCGTCGGCGGTTTTATCGGGGTTCCCGGAATGATTTACGTGCTGGGCGTTCCCCCCATCGTGGCAAGCGCCACGGAACTGGTCATTGCCTTTTTGATGGGCTTTACCGGCACGCTCAACTGGGCCCTGGGCGGTTTCGTGGATATCCGAATGGTGCTTTTAATCATGGCCGGTTCGTTAATCGGCGTACAACTGGGCGCCGTAGGCACGACTTACGTAAAAGAGTACATGATTAAACTCGTCATGTCCACCATCATGCTGGTGGTGGCGGTCAGCAGAGGATTCGCCATCCCCACTTATTTTCACCAGCTGGGAACAATCAAACTGGCCGAAAGCAAGATCGCCCTTCTGAATAACATCAGTTTCGTTACCATGTGCCTCGCCCTGGCCACGGGCGGCGTGATTATCCTGGGCAACATGTGGAAAAGAAAGAAAGAAATCGAACTCGCGGCCGAAGCGGAAGCAAAGGAACAAAGCGTTTTGCTGTCCAGTTGACCGGGCAGCGGATAATTTTGCCTGCTTTTTTCGCCGGCGGCCGTCGGCGGCACAAGCGCCAAAAGCCGGCGGCCGCCGCAAAGGGTGCTCCTTTAGCGGAACTGCCCGTGCGGCCCCGGGACGCACGGGCGAAACCGCCCGGAGGCAGCATAAACGCCAGGACGCGAAAAACATATAAGGGGTGACGATCATGGCCTCACCGAAAAAAATCCACGAATGGTTTTTAAAAGCCCTGGAGGAGCCATTTTTCCGGGCAGAAATGCACAGGGTGGAAATACTGCTGAAACACAAACCGGAAAAGGAAAAACACCAGAGCCGGTGCCTGAAAGGTAAAATCGCGGAGGAAAAAAATACCCGGGCCAATTCAACCGAAAAAAATTCCCGTTTCACCACTCTTAGCGGCAAAATTTTTTCCCGGTAAGAGAGGATGAAAAGCATGATTGATCAAGATTTCGTCAACCTTTTCAGCCGGCAAAAGGAAGCCTTTTTAAAAGAACACAAGAAGAACAGTTACGAAAAAGCACTGAACTGGTTTGAGCGCTGGCTGCAGGAAGAAAAAACAAAAGCAACAGTTGACGGCGAACAGGGAGATTTTGAAGACTTTATCGAGCAAGTGCTCTCCCGGACCGGCGAGCTCCTTCAGCACTGGGGAGTGAAAATGGCCTATCCTTCCCCCGAGCGGTGGCTCGGGATCAAGGGGTCGTGGCGGTGCATCCGGGTGCTGGAAAACCCGCATATCTTTTACCGCCTTGGAAAAACCAGGCCGCGTAAAGGACCCTACCAAAACCAGGAAATATTAATTTTTGACCTGGTGATGGACGGTCAAAAAAAGCAGGTTTTTTTGCCGGTCTTAATGCACAAAAGAGAAATTGAACTGGAACTGGGGGAAGTTTTAGAACGTGAATTGCCGAAAGTCGAGGCTACCGGGAAATATCGCCTGAAGCTTGTCCTCCCCTTTCACCTGGTTGAACGCTGGGAAGTTGAATTAACCGCCAAAAAGCTGGCCGGTTTTATCCTGGCCACGAAAAAGGCGTTAAATAAAATTGGCATCGTCTAGGAGTGAATTTTGGCTAATTGTGAAAAGATCGCCTTTTTATAAGAACTTTGTGAAACTTTAGCCATGCCCCACTGCCGCTAACAACAAAAATATGGTAATCCGGCGCGAAACTCTTCACCCCCCGCCTGAAAAACGCTAAAATGAAGCAAAAGCCAACGAAAGGGGGCGCTGGCTATGGCAGTTGCGTTTGAAAAGGTAAAAGACCGGCTGGAAAAAGCGCTCGAAAAACCGTTCTACGAAGCGGAAATGGCCCGGATAAAAAATTACCGGACGAAGAAAGAAGACATTCTGATTGTGTTATTGGTCTTCTTCATCCTGCTCTGGCTGGGCCTTTTGATTTAAACTGCCAATCCTTATTCAGGAAAAACCAAAAGCGCCGGTGAATATTCCGGTGCTTTTCGTTTTTGGCAAAAACTAAATTAAGAACCGCTTATTTTCACCCGGAAATCTGGAATTCCGCTTAAAAAGAAAGATCAGTTGTGTTAAAATAGGAACAGCAGGTGTTAGGAATCAGGGATTAGACCTCTGTACCGCTTTTTAGCAACACCAACAGAGGAGGCATGTCTTTCGTTTGCCGTCGCTCCAATGCTCCTGGCAAATCGAACGATGGGCAAAAGGTTGTTTCTCAGGACAGGGGGTTCATTCTCACACTTGATTTCTCACGTCTGACGTCCGACGAATATTTCAGGGAGGCATTTATGTTTCGCCAGTTAAAACAGCTGTACCACAGTATGGCCGGAAACTTCGGCAACCGGATTTTGGGCCTGGTTTGCCTGATCCTGGCCTTTACCATCCTTTTATCCCTGTACATGCTGCATACGATCGAAAGCAGCGAAATGTCCCTTTATGAACGCCAGAAGGAGCGCCTGCAGCAGGCCGCCGCCGTCTTCGACCAGAACCTGTCCAAAAGCCTGACGCAATACCTGGCGGAACGGCAGGCGAATGACAAAAGCCGCTCCGAAAAGATTGCCCTGGTGGCCGGGTACGTCAACGGAATAATCAACGATTTAAAAGAACAATACCCCGACGTCCACATTGGCCTTTACGTGGCGGACCTGGACGTCTTTTTCGACGGTACCCAGCGTTTTCACGAGAACTTTTCTCTGCGCCGGAAAAAGGCTTTCGACGAGGCAATCCAAAGCCAGGAAACCCTGCTCCAGAACGTCGGGTACCAGGAAGGCGGCATTATTGAAATATACCAGCCCCTGGTGCGGAACGGCAAAGTGGAAGGAGTGATCCGGTCGGCCGAATACCTGTCCGAGATCGGCTTTTACAGCAAAGAGCGGGAAGTGAAATACACCATTTACGCCCTGGTGGGCCTGGTGATCGCCGTCGGCCTGGCCGGGGCGGTGCTGCTGTTCCGGCAACTGGTCACCCAGGTCCAGAAAATCAAAAACGGGTTGCGCCTTTTGGAAGACGACTATAACCGCCTCCTGCCGGAAGCGCCCGGGGAACTGGGCGAAATCACCGGGGCCGTGAACCGCTTCGCCCAAAAGATTTCCACCTTAAATCTTTACAACGAAACCATGCTGGCGGCCATTGACGACGCCATTCTGGTCGTGGACACCGGCGGCCGGATCGTGATCGCCAACAACATGGCCAAAAAGATGTTCCACCTCCCGGTGCACTGCCTGGAAAGAAATTTCCAGGAGATCCTGCCTAAGGGGTCACCTTTCCAGATCCTTCTGGAGCGAACGCTGAATGAGCAGCGGGACATCCGCGACCTGCAGGTATCCTGGGCCAACGGCCACAACGTCCAGGTGTATCTGCTCAGCACGTTTGTCCTGAAGGACAGCCTGAGCAGCCTGATCGGGGCGGTGCTCTGCTGCCGGGACATCACCGAACGCGTGCGCCTGGAGGAAAGGCTCCACCGCCAGGAAAGGATGGCCTCTCTGGGGAAGCTGGTGGCCGGCGTGGCCCACGAGATCAGAAACCCGATCACCTCCATCAGCTGCTACATCCAGCGCTGGCAAAAGCAAAACAACGGCGACCAGCGGGCGCTGGCCACCGTCCACCGGGAGATTTCCCGGCTGGACTCCCTCGTCAACCAGCTGCTGTACTTTGCCAAGCCGGCCGAGGCCAGGCTCCGGATGCACGACGTCAATTCCCTGGTGGAAAACGTTTTCTCTTTCTTCAGTGAAGTTTTTTACGGCAAGTATAATCTGATTAAGGAACTCTCCCCCCAGCTTCCGCCGGCCTGGATTGATCCGGAGCAGGTGGAGCGGGTCATGGTGAACATCATTTTTAACGCCGTGCAGGCGATGCCGGAAGGGGGGTCGATCTCGGTGGGCACTGCTCTGGCGGAAGGCGGTGATTTCGTCCGGGTCTCCATCGGCGACACCGGCTGCGGGATCCCGCCGGAAAATTTGCCTCACCTTTTCGACCCGTTCTACACCACCCGGCCGAAGGGCACCGGCCTGGGCCTGGCCATTGCCCACGAAATAATCCAGGCCCACGGGGGGCGGATCGAAGTGGAAAGCGAAGTTGGCCGGGGAACGACCTTCCACATTTACCTGCCCACGAGAGGAGACTGAGCAATGGGGAAGCTGATCCTGGTTGTGGACGATGAGGCCAGCGTTTTAGAAGCGCTTTCCGACGTCCTGACCGACCACGGTTTTCAGGTGGAGTGTGCGGCCAGCGGCAGCGAAGGGCTGGAAAAAATCGAGGCGCTAGATCCCGACGCCGTCCTCCTGGACATCCGCATGCCGGACATCGACGGCATCAAGGTCCTGGAACTGGTTAAGCGGCGGGGCGAACGCACCCCGATTATTCTGATCACGGCCTACGGCTCCACCCAAACCACCATCGAGGCCATGAAACTGGGTGCCTTCGACTACCTGATGAAGCCTTTAAAGATCCACGATCTGCTGGAGGTAGTCAAAAAAGCGGTGGAAGTCAAAGAGCTGATCGACCGGGCCAGAGCCGGCGAGAGCATTCCCGTCGCAGATGCCGACGCCATGATCGGCCTTTCCCCGATTATGCAAAACGTCTACAAAATCATCGGACGGGTGGCCAACACCAACGCCACGGTCCTGATCCGGGGCGAGAGCGGCACCGGCAAGGAGCTGGTGGCGCGCGCCATCCACTACAACAGCGTGCGCAAGGAACGGCCCTTTATCAAGCTCAACTGCGCCTCCATCCCGGAAAGCCTGCTGGAAAGTGAGCTTTTCGG
>DAISHP010000093.1:0-6719 GCA_036822475.1 Bacillota bacterium | reverse complement strand
CGGAGATTAAACATGAAATCCTGCGCGAGGTGCCCCGGGTCAGCCTGCGGGAGTTTGTCCGGGAGAGCATCCGCGAGAGGGAAACCACCAGGGAGACGAAGAGCACCCGGCAGCCGGTGGTCATTGTCGTCAAAAGCGAGCAGGCCGCCGGCGGGAACGTGGACGACTTGATCGACCTGGCGTACAGGTACCTTTCCATGCACGGAGATTGAAAGCCATGCTGATGCAGCTCATCACCACCGATCTGGGCCAGGTAAAAGTGGGGAACATGCTGCTCCCCGGCGTGTTCGAGAGCCTGGAGATCACCGGGTCGGTAAAGCTGGACGAAGTGGAGATCCCCGGAAAAAAAGAAAAGGTGACCCAGGCGGTGGGCTATTCCCCCGCCCGGGTGCGCCTGACCGTGAACCTGCTGCCTCTGGATGACGAGGGCGACTGCACCTGGCAGATCGAAGTTTACCAGAAGTTGTTCAGGGCCGCCCCCAACCAGGAAAAACCGGGCGTTTATCAAATAGTCAACAAGCACGCCCAGGCCAGGAACATTAACGAGGTGATTTTTTCTGATTTAAAGACGTTCGAGGATAACCGGAGCGATAAAGTGCTGCTGATTTGCGAATTTATCGAGCACGTGCCGATTCAAATCCAGGTCAAGCCTGCGGCGCCGGCGACGCCAAAGCCGGCCGCCAAACCGAAGCCGGCGCCAAAGCCGGCAGTCGCCGCCGGGGGCAAGATCGGGATGGGAGACTTGCGGCAGGCGGAGATCGCCGACAAGACCGCGGAGACACCGGCACGGGACACCCGGCAGCCCAGCCTGGCCCGCCGGATCCTGGCCTGGCTGAAAGGTGGGTAAAAAAATGGATCTCTTTTCGCCCTTCGTGGAGCTGCGGGCCGGGGCCGGCGGCGCGGCCGTGCGCAATCTCTTTGCCGGGCTGGACATCTGGCTCTCCCGCAAGGAGCCCGCGGACATCGCGGAGTTTACCTTTAAGCTGGGATTGCCGGAAGCTTTCACCCTGGCCAAGGACACGCCGGTGGAAATCTGGATCGGTTACGACGACAAAAACAGCTGGAAAGTTTTCACCGGCTACGTGGCCGAACCCCGGCCGCCGAAGTTTTTATGCAAAGACGAGGCGCTGCTCCTTTTTAAGACAAAAATTGTGCAGACTTTCATCAACGTTACTCCCCAGGACGTGATCAAATTCGGTTTGCAGAAGGCGGGCGTGGCCAGGTTCAAGCTTGCGGAGCAAAAATTTCCCTTAAAGTTGCGCTTCGTGGCAGCGGGGGAAAACGTCTCTGACCTGGTAAAAAGGGTGAACGCCACCTGGGGGCTGGAGTTTGACCACTACTTCGACAGCGAACGCACTTTTTACTGGGATCCCCCGGCCCCCCGACCGGGGCCGGTGTACAGCTACCAGTACGGCGAGAACATCATCAGCCTGGAGTTTGCCACCGAGCGGGAGCCGGCCGGTCAGCGCCCGGCCGGGGGGGCTGCGGGGGCGGGCCGGCTGGTGACCGTGGCCTCCCCGTTCGTGGGGCACTCCCAGGAGATCGAGATTATCTGGCCGGAGGTTCCGGCAACCAGATTCTTTGTGGAGACAGTTCACCACTTTATGAACGAAAAGGGTTCTTTGCGGACCGAAATCTTCTTCCGGGAACTGGAGGCGGCATGAAGTGGACGCCCGGGTAGACAAGCTGATCGAGGTAGTGAGAAAAACAGTAATCAAGCTTTTCCCGGAGCTGGCCGGGCGCTACCACCTGGGCTGCCGGGCAAGCGTAACCGGCCTGGCCGGGGGCCTGCAGCTGCAGCCCCTCACCAGGGAAGGAAGCGAAGACGCAAGCGCGCCGGCGGTGAAATGCGACCCGGTACCGGTGAAACTGAAAAGCGGCAACGTGGTGCGAATGGCGTTTTTGTACGGGGATCCCGCAGAGCCCGTGGTCTTCACCCGGGCCACGGCGGCGGTCGGCACCATGGCCGGCGGTAAGGTGGACGTGGAAAACTACGGCGTCAAGGACTGCCTGGTGGCGGAGCACCTGCGCGATCACTTCCGCCTGGCCACCCTGACGGCGCCGGTGGACGAACAAGGGAACCCGCTGCCGGGGGCTACCACCTCCCCCCTGACCCGGATCGACTTTAAGGCGCCGCTCAAAGACGGCGATAAAGTGGTGGCGCTGCCGATCGAAGAAGGAGAACGGTTTATCATCGTCGCCAGGCTGGAGGGTTAGCATGGAGGACATCCTTTTGGACGATGAAGGAAATTTCGTGGCCGGGGCGGGCGGGGACTTCGCCACGGTGGCCGACCGGGATTGCCTGCTTCAGGACATCAAGCATTTGCTGCTGACCTTCCCGGGCGACCTGTGGGCGCACAAAGATTACGGGGTGGGCGTGCAGTTTTACCTGCAGGCTGAAGACCAGGAGATCAACCGGTTGGAGCTGCAGCAGCTGATCAAAAAACAACTTGCCAAGGACGAGCGCATTGCCGCAGATTCGATCAAGGTGCAGATTCAGTCCTGGTCCAGGGAGACGATCAAGGTCCAGGTGAGATTTTTGCCGGCGGCAGCCGCTTTTGCTGAAGAAGAGGAAATTCCCGCGGGCGAAGCGGTGGTGATTTTAAACATCAGCCAGCAGGGGATCAGTTTCGGGGGTGCGTCATGAGGCCGGAGGACCTTTTGCCGATTAAAACGTTTGCCGAGCTGATGGAAGCCACTACCGCGCGGCTTAAAACGCTGGCCTTCCGGATTACA
The DNA here is from genome assembly GCA_036822475.1 of Bacillota bacterium. Taxonomy (GTDB): domain Bacteria; phylum Bacillota; class Desulfotomaculia; order Desulfotomaculales; family Nap2-2B; genus JAIMBK01. The sequence continues at coordinate 3,983 of DAISHP010000093.1, read as the reverse complement.
AATTTGCGGCCAGGGGGGGTCTTTTATACCCTTCTGGAGATGGGCCACCAGGCCCTGGCCGACCTGTACGCCCTCTTCAAAGAGGTGGTGCCCCAGTTCTACCTGGACACGGCCACGGGGGACTGGCTGGAGCTTAAGGCGGCCGAATACGCGGTTTATCGTAAACCGGCGCTGAAAACCCGGGGCAACGTGATTTTTACCCGGGAAAGCAGCGACGGGAACCTGATCATTCCCGCCGGCACCGAGGTAGCCACGAAAGTTGACTACCACGGCAACCGCTTGAAGTTCATCGTAACCGAACAGGCGGCCATCGCGGACGGTTTCTTCGAGGGGCCTGTCCCGGTGGAAGCCGAATTCGCCGGCGTCGAATACAACATCGGGGCGGGAATGATTACGGAACTGCTCACCCATATCAACGGGATCGTTCAGGTGCGCAACGAGGAGGGCTGGATCACCCGCGAGGGAACGGACGAAGAGAACGATGAGAGCTTGCGCGCCCGGGCCAAGAACGCTTGGTACAACCTTTCGGTGGGCGGCACGCGAGCCGCTTACGAGAACTGGGCTAAAGAGATCAACGGCGTGGTGGCGGTGTGGGTCAACGATCAGCACCCCCGGGGGCAGGGCACCGTGGACGTGGTGATCACCTCCACCGCGGGGATCCCTTCGGCAGATTTGATCCAGCAGGTGCAGAGCCATATCGACAGCAAGCGGCCTGTCTGCACGGATGTGCTGGTCATGGGGCCGCAGGCAATTACGGTGGACTTTGACGTTATTCTGCAGTTATCTTATGCCTACGGCGACACTTCGGAGATCGCCAACCGGGCGGCCGAGATTATCGACATCATGTTCCGGTACGGCGATACGGCCTACCCGGAGATCCGCAAGGTTTCGCCGCAGATTGGCCTGGTCAGGAACCAGGTGATTGCCAACCTGCTGACCATTAAAGACGCGGTTAACGTGGTCTTAAACGCCCCGGCGGCGGACGTGCCCGCCACGGGCTACCAGCTGCCGGTCAAAGGAGCGGTCAATATCACGGTGGAGATCCTTTCATGACAAACTTTGCAGAATATCTTTACTACCTTGCCCACCGCATTTTTAAGCGCGGGGGCGCTGACGTAGACAAATGGACTAAGGCGCTGGGTCCCAACTACGATGCGGCGCTGGAAGCCATCTTCCTGCTGCGGGAGCAGGCGCTGGTGGTCACGGCCGCCGGCGCGGCCCTGGACGCCCTGGGGAAAGAAAGAAATATGCCCCGGTACCCCGGGGAATCAGATGAATTGTACAGGCGCCGCCTGCTTGCCGCCTACCAGATTTATTCTTCCGCCGGCACTATCCCGGGGATCCAGGAAGTGCTGCGGGTCTTGGGTTACCCGCAGGCCGCGGTCCACGAACTTTTTAGAGATGGGGTCATAATCCCGCTGCACAACGGACAGTACCGTTACGACGGGGCGGCCGTCCACAGCGGGGGCGTGCGCTGGGCTGAATTCAAGATCCTGATGGGCATTATCGAAGAAAGGGATTTTACAGCGGCGGAGGCGGACCTGATTATCGAAGCAATCAACCGGGTTAAACCGGCCCATACCCGCCTGGTGGCGGTCAATCTCGGGGTGGCCCTGGCTGACTGGCATCATTTTGGAGATGAACAATCGGTCACTCTTGGCTGGAAAGCCGAAGACGGCGCGGCCGGGCCGATTCTCCTGCATACTGGCGTGGCGCCTTACGGAATCAAGCACGACGGCCGGGCCTTTTACCAGTCGGGGCGGCTGCGGGACGGCCGGCCGCAGATGGACATCGGCTGTAGGGCGCAGGATTATCTTCCCGGGCGGCGCACCCGCCGGCCGGCCTTTCGGCACGACGGCGGCGGCCCCCGGTACATGCACGCCGGCAGCAAACTGCGGGCGGGTTTTTGGCACCACAACGGGCAGGTTCGCCACGACGGAAATTTAAGATACCGGGAAGGGATCGCCCACTACGGGGACAGGATACTGATCCGAGCGGGTTTGGTTAATTACGGGGCCGGCCTGCCGCGAAACGGCAGCCTTACTTATGGAGCCAACAGGCCCAGCGAGGACATGCGTTTGGTGGTGAGAAGAAGAGGCCGGCCGATCGAAATTGATGCTGTTTAGGGGGGTGATCATATTTGAGCGATCGTTTGCGGGTAACAGTGGCAGATGAACTGGGCTTGAGGGGAAAGTTGCGGCTGGTGATCCGGCGGCGCGGAAGGGTAGTGGAAATCGACGACGAGGACAACCTGGTGATGGATGCGCCTCGGGCGGACATCGCCAGCTGCCTGGCCGGGGCGCCGGTGACGATCTTGCCGGTCACTCACGTAGCGGTGGGTACCAACGGCGCGGCTCCGACGGGCCAGGATGCAGCCATCACCGGCGCCTTTATAAAGCCGCTTCTGCAGGTGAGCAGGCCGTCGCCCACGGTGGTTGTCTGCACGTTTCAAATTCTGAGCACAGACGCCAACGGGATGGCGATCAGGGAGTTCGGGCTGCTCCGTTCAAACTACAGCCTTTACGCCCGTCGCACGCGGGGCGGGAAGGTGATCGAAAAAGACAGCGACATTGAGATTGACGGGGAATGGACCCTTTATGTTTAATTTGGAGGTGAGACGATGGCCAATTTACCAGAAGTAGCGCAGTGGGATGAGGGAGTGTATCAGCTGGAGGAAACGGATCCGGTTCAGGGAGGACCGAACGGGGTTGATAATCTCCCCCACAAAAACCTGGCCAACCGGACGGCGTATTTAAAACAGAGAGAAGACGCCTTGAGTTCAGAGATCGCCGCCGCCCGGGGAGGTTTTGCCAGCCTGGATGCCCGGCTGGATTCGCTGGAAACGCAAACCATGCAGGGAGAAAGCACGTTCGCCAGCACGTCGGGACGAACAATCACCCACAACCTTGGACACATTAATTATATTGTGAACATAGTTCCCATCCAGGACACCGGCGGCGACCTGGGCGACGTGTTCATCAGCAAAGCCGCCAATGCCTTTACCGTGTATAACACGGGCGGCTTTACCGGCAGCTTCAGGTATCAGTTAATGACTTGAGCGAGGAGGTAACGAGATGATCGTCCAGTATGATCAGGATAAACCAAACAGTGCGATCACTATCGACCAGGCCAACCCCGGCCGGTTGGTGGTGGCCCCCTTTTCTTTCCCGAACGGACAATGCGCCGGCGGGGTGTTCGATCTGACGCCCTTCCAGGGCGGACCCTTTCGGCTCTACCTGGACGGCGACGGCAGCTTGAGCACCGATCTGTACAAAGATCATTATTGGTTGCTGGCCGAAGTTATTCTGCCGGAAAGACAGTTTGATTCGGTGCCCACCGGCCAGGTGGACGAGCACGGACAGCAAGTTACCCAAATAGTCGAACGTCCGCTGGATTTAAGCCTTGTGGAAATTACAGTCTTTCCCCTTCTGGAGGTGATTTAAATGCCTAACGTAAGCAAGCTTTCTCTGGCTGCGCTGCGGGACCGGATTGCGGCGGGTACCAGGGAAGTGGATCTAGTCCACAATTCTAAATCCGATGGTACCGGCGTAACCGTCATCTCAAAAATGATCTATATACCTAAATTCCGCGTCCCGGCGGGGCTTTGGGATGGGGGTGCGTTTCCAGCTCAGGATCTTCTCCTGGGCGGGTTCCTGATCGATAAGTACCCGTGCAGTCAACCCGACGCCACCAATACCAGCCGAGGCAGCACAACTCCGAACACCCCCGGGGTGGTGGCTGCGGTCTCCCAGCAGGGGGTGGTCCCGTGGACGGATATTAATTTTGACAATGCTAAGGTGGCGTGCTCAAACCGCAAAATCAACGGGCGCTCCTGCCACCTGGTAACGATGAAAGAGTGGGCTACAATCTGTTTCTTAATCAAGCTCCTGGGCCATGACATCAGGGGGAACAATTATTTCGGGCGGGACATCCGGGATCCCGACAGCTATGAGTATTACGGCATCCCCGATCCTGCTTTAGGC
>DAISHP010000092.1:0-6801 GCA_036822475.1 Bacillota bacterium | reverse complement strand
AGCGGGGCGGGTTAAAAAAGTGCGTGCCTAAAAAGTACTGCTTGAATTCACGGGAGCATTTGGCGCAGATCTGGTTCACCGGGATGCCGGAAGTGTTGGTGCTGACGATGGCGTCCGGCCGACGGTATTTCTCCACCCTTTCAAAAAGGGCTTGCTTGATGTCCAGGCGTTCGATGACCGCCTCGATAATCCAGTCGGCTTCGGCAAGTTTCGGCAGGTCGTCTTCCAGGTTGCCGGGGGTAATCAGTTCGATGTTTTCCGGCACGTAGAGGGCGGCCGGCTTCGCCTTGAGCAGTTGCTCGCAGGCCTGGCGGGAAAGCCGGTTGCGCACCAGCGGGTGGTCCGGCGGTAGGTTTTTGGCCTTTTCCTCCGGGGTAAGTTCTTTGGGCACGATGTCCAAAAGGAGGGTGGGAATCCCGGCGTTGGCCAGGTGCGCGGCAATCGCCGCCCCCATTACCCCTGCGCCCAGCACCGCGGCTTTGTTGATGGTGAATTTCATGGACGGAAAAACCTCCTTTTGCTTTGGATTTCTGAATGATTGCTCATTCATTATTAAATCTTTAATGTAAAGGATTTTTCTTTTCCGGTCAAGATTAATTTTTGGCTAAATTTTTGGCTATTGTAAATTGTGAACGGAATATAGTAGAATATGGTTGATGTTTTGCGTTCAAGTTTCTTCCGGGAAGGAGTTCTTCAACTTACATGGAGTTATGGGTTATTTTTACCACGGCTTTTTTAGTCGGTCTGTCGGGGGCCATGATGCCCGGTCCGCTGCTCACGGTAACCGTCGGAGAGAGCGCCAGGCGGGGGTTTATCGCCGGGCCGCTGATCGTTTTGGGCCACGGCATCCTGGAAGGAGCGCTGGTGGTCGCCCTGGCCCTGGGGCTGGCGGCATTTTTAGCCGCTTCGGCGGTGGCCAGGGGAATTGCGGTGGTGGGCGGGCTTTTCTTGCTTTACCTGGGGTGGGGAATGTTTAAAGACGCCTGGTCGGGAAGGGTGGAACTGGCTTTTCCGTCCGGCCGGGACACCGCCGCCGGCTGTGCCGCCGCCAATCCGCAGGAAATAAGCGGAGAAAAAACCGGCTGCGCATTGATCGCGGACCGCCGCCTGGTGAAAAAAGGAGGAGAAAGTTTCGCCAGAGGTTCCGCCAGGCCGGCGAAGGGGATGCATCCGGTACTGGCGGGAATTTTCATCAGCCTTTCCAACCCATACTGGAGTCTGTGGTGGGCGACCGTCGGTTTAGGCTACATAACCATCTCTTTAAAACAGGGGTCCCCTGGTCTGGCCAGTTTTTTCACCGGCCACATCCTGGCCGACCTGGCCTGGTACTCGCTGGTGGCCGGAATGATCGCCGGCGGGCGGCGCTTTTTAAAACCGGTTGTCTACCAGGGAATTCTGGCCATTTGCGGGCTTTTCCTGATCGGCCTGGGCGGATACTTTATTTTCTGGGGGGCAACGGCGTAGAGAGCAGGGCCAGGGCCCTGAGATAACAGGATGCGGAAGAGGCGGCAGGGAGCGGGGGCGCAAAGTAAGAAAAGGAAAAGGAGCCGCTTAAAAGCGAAGATGGATACTTCCATCCTTGACGAAGTCCTGGTGGAAAAAAGAGAGAAAAGAGAAAAAATTAGACGACAACAGGTCAAAAAAGTTTTCGCCGCTCTGGATAAACTGGCCGGGGTAGTGGATTTTCAGGAAGCGTATATCTTCGGGTCCCTGGCCAGGCCTTACGCATTTAATCCGGAATCAGACGTGGATATAGGTTTTTCCGGGCTAAAAGACGAGGATTTCTTTAAAACGATTGCTTTTTTATCCAATGTGCTCGGCAGGGAGGTGGATGTGATTCAGCTGGAAGGGCACCGCTTAAAGAATAAAATTTTGAGAGAAGGGATAAGATGGAGAAAGCACAGTTGGCCGTCTTAAGAGCGGAAATAGAGACCCAGCTCAAAGAAATAAAAGAGATCTACGCCAGGATAGAGGAAAGACGAAAGAAAAAGGATCAGATCACCTAACTCTCAACCCCTAATTCCTAACCCCTAACCCCTATTTCCTGTTTTTAGGAGGGCTGCTTATGCCGGTGGTTTTTGGCGGGATTTGCCCGCATCCTCCCATTATGGTCCCGGAGGTGGGCCGGGAGCAGGCCAAAAAGGTTGCTTCTTCCCAGGAGGCCATGCGGGAATTGAGCAGGCGGTTGAAAGAAAGCGGGGCGGAAGTCATGGTGATGATTTCTCCCCATGCGCCCGTTTTCCGGGACGCCGTGGCGATCAACGTCCAACCGCGCTTAAAAGGAAGTTTAAAACAGTTCGGGGCTGCTGAGGTAAGTTTTACCCTGGAAAACGATCTGGCCCTGGCGGCCGAAATTGACGCCCGGGCGCAAGAGATGGGAATCCCCGTCATCCGGCTGGACGAAAACCTGTTGCGCCGTTATCAGGCGGGTTTAGAGCTGGACCACGGCTTTTTGGTGCCCCTCTCTTTTATCCTGCGGGAAGGCGTTGAACTGCCTTTCGTGCCCGTTTCGATGGCTTTTTTGCCGGGCGAGCGTTTATACGCCTTCGGCGCGGCGGTCCAAAAGGCTGCCGCCCGGTTAAACAAAAAGGTTGCCGTCCTGGCCAGCGGCGACCTCTCGCACCGCCTGACCAGAGACGCTCCGGCCGGATATGACCCGCGCGGGGAAAAGTTTGACCGGGCAATGGTCGCCCTGGTGCAAAAGGCCGATCCGGAAGGTATGCTGCGCCTGGACGAAGAGCTGGTGGAGCGCGCCGGGGAATGTGGGCTGAGGTCGATCATTATGCTCTTTGGAGCGCTGGACGGGTTAAACCTGCAGGCCGAGGTCCTTTCTTACGAAGGGCCTTTTGGCGTGGGTTACCTGGTGGCCGCCTTGACCCCCCGGGGGCCGGCTCCGGAGAGGTCGCTTCTGGAAAAAATCCGGGCTCAACAGAAAACGGAGCTGGACGAAAAAAAATCTAAGGAAAGTTTTCTGGTCCGGTTGGCCCGCCGCACCCTGGAAAATTATTACGCAACGGGCCGGGTTGAAGTGCCGCGGGAAAACATCCCCGAAGAATATCAGAAGCAGGCGGGAACATTCGTTTCCTTGAAAAAATACGGGCAGTTGCGAGGGTGCATTGGGACCATTCTGCCTCAGCATCGAAACGTGATCGAAGAGGTCGTGCACAATGCGATCAGTGCCGCCACCCGGGATCCGCGTTTTTATCCCGTCCGCAAGGACGAGCTGCCCGAACTGACTATTTCCGTCGATGTCTTGAGCGAGCCCGAACAGGTCGCCGGGCTGGCCGACCTGGACCCTAAGAAATACGGCGTCATTGTCCGTTCCGGCGGCCGCTCCGGCGTATTGCTGCCTGACCTGGAAGGAGTTGACACGGCCGAAGAGCAGGTGGCCATCGCCAGGCAAAAGGCGGGCATCGGCCCCGGGGAGACCGTGGAACTGTACAGGTTTACGGTGGAAAGGTACACATGATTTAGGGTGGAAAAATGCTGCCGTTTGACCGGTACGATGAAAAAGGTCGCAAATTACTGGGCAGGCCAAAACAGGGCGACGCAACGTGCCGGCACGGGTACGGGTTGGCGGTTTTTGCGCAATGCGGTTTAAGTTGTGTTTATTGCGGGAGATTTTTAGGGAAACCTTACGAGGCCTGGCTTGATATTTCAGTTGATCACGTGATTCCCAGGTCTATTTTCTGGTACAACGAGCGTCGTGAATGGATAGAAGATATAGCCAACATGGTAACGTGTTGCCGGGCATGCAATGAGTTTCTTAACCGATTTAAGGTCGATGTTCCTTTTCCGGAAAGCCTTTCCGCATTTTTTGATCTTCGCGACCGAATTTTTCTTGAAAAGAGAGAACATGCCCTAAGGCGTCACAAAGAGGAATCCGGGTGGTACGAACGGTGGTCCGAACGGTGGTCGAAAGCAAAGACAAAATGGGAAGGGGATAAAGGGGGGAGTTGATGCACGAGGCGCTTTTTTACGAAAAGAAGAGAGACGGGCGGGTGTTCTGCCGCCTGTGCCCCCGGCTGTGCACCATCCGCCCCGGGCACACCGGCTTTTGCCGGGTCCGGCGGAATCAAGACGGCGTCCTTTACGCGTTAAATTACGGTAGATGCACGGCGGCGGCCCTGGACCCCGTTGAAAAGAAGCCCCTCTATCATTTTTATCCCGGCTCCTCCATCTATTCCCTGGGCACGCTGGGCTGCAACCTGCACTGCGGCTTCTGTCAAAATTGGGAGATTGCCCATGGTGATCCCCATACCTTTGCCATCACCCCGCAGGAAGCGGTGGAAGCAGCCCTGGCCTACCAAAAAAGGGGATCGGATTGTATCGGGATCGCCTACACCTATTCCGAACCTTTCATGTGGTACGAATTCGTCTTCGATACTGCCCGGCTGGCCAGAGAAAAAGGGCTGAAAAATGTCCTGGTCACCAACGGATACATCAACCCGGAGCCTTTAGAAGAAATTTTACCCTTCCTCGACGCGCTGAACGTCGACGTAAAGGGTTTTCGCGACGAGTACTACCGCCGGACGTGCGCCGGGAGGCTGGCGCCGGTTAAGCGCACGGTGGAGTTAACGCATTCCCGCTGCCACGTGGAACTCACCACCCTGTTGGTCCCCGGCTTAAATGATTCCCCGGAGGAAATCGGCGGGCTGGTGGACTGGGTGGCCGGTTTGAATAAAGAAATTCCTTTGCATTTTTCCCGGTATTTCCCGCACTACAAAATAGACCTGCCGCCGACGCCCCTGGAGACGCTGCGCAGGGCCGCCGGGACGGCCCGGGAAAAGTTGCGTTACGTTTACGTTGGCAACGCTCCGCAGCTCAAAATGGAAGACACCTTTTGTCCCCAGTGCGGACTGAAGCTGATCGAGCGCTCTGCCTACACGGTGAAAATAGCGGGCTTAATGGACGACAACCGCTGCCGCCGGTGCGGTTTCACCGTCCGCCTGATCCGGTAAACCATAATCCCAAACTCAGGAGTGACCGCAAAATGGAGCCGGTTTTCGCGCTGGATATCGGTACCCGGACGGTAATCGGTATTGTGGGTGTCCGGAAAGAAGATAAATTCTGCATCCTTGCCCAGGAAATGGTGGAGCACGCCGGCCGGGCCATGTACGACGGGCAGATTCACGACATCCCGCAGGTGGCCGCGGCCGTCCGGAGGGTGAAGGACGGGCTGGAGAGAAAGCTGGGCGCAAAACTGGAAAAGGCGGCCATTGCCGCAGCCGGCCGGGCGCTGGTCACCAGCCGGGTCACTGTTGAGCAAAAAGTGAACGAATCCGGGGAGATTGATGAAAATACCGTCCGGAGCCTGGAATTGATTGCCGTGCGCAGGGCTCAGGAACAACTGGCGCAAAAGGCGGATTTAAGGGACCGCTATTATTACGTCGGGCACAGCGTCATCTCCTATTTTCTAGACGGTTTCCCCATTTCCAACCTGATCGGGCACCGGGCCGGAGTGATTGGGGCCGACGTCCTGGCCACTTTTTTGCCGGCTTCCGTGGTGGACAGCCTTTTTTCCGTGCTTGCCCGCGTAGGCCTGCAGCCGCTAAACCTGACGCTGGAGCCGATTGCCGCCGTGGAGGTGATCATCCCCGACGGCTTAAGGCTCTTGAACCTTGCCCTGGTTGATATCGGCGCCGGTACTTCCGACATCGCCATTACCAGCGAAGGCAGCGTAATTGCCTACGGAATGGTGCCCCTCGCCGGCGACGAAGTGAGCGAGGCCATTGCCGAGGGCTGTCTGGTTGATTTCCCCACGGCCGAGCAAATCAAACGCCGCCTCCGGGACGGCCGGGAAATTATGTATACGGATATTCTGGGCAATCAAGAGACAATCGCCGCCGCGGATTTGCTCCAGCTCCTGGACCCGGTTTTAGACCGGCTGGCGGGGGAAATCGCCGGCGCCATTTTAAACTTAAACGGCGGCCGGCCGCCGAAATCCGTCTTCTGCATCGGCGGGGGCGCCCAGGTGCCGGGATTAACTGACCGGATAGCCGGTAAACTGGCCATCAGCCCCCGGCGGGTAGGTGTGAAAGACAGGACGGCGCTGAAAGATTTCGCTGCGCCGGAAGAAGATCCCGCCGCCGGGCCGGAAGGGGTTACGGTGGTGGGAATTGCAGCCGTGGCGCTGAAAAATGCAGGCCATACCTTTATCGAGTTAAAAATTAACGATAAAGTTTACCAGGTTTTTAATTTCCCCGGCCTGCGGGTTTCCCACGCCTTGAGCCACATCGATTTTACGCCGCGCCAGTTGATTGCCCGCGACGGCAGGGATTTAAGATTTTTCTTGAACGGCCGGGAAGAAGTTGTCCGGGGGGAGCTGGCGAGGCCGGCGGCGGTTCTGGTCAACGGCCGGCCGGCCAACCTGCAGACGCCGGTTCAGGCCGGGGACGAGATTACTTTTCTGCCTGCGCAAAACGGCCGCGATGCCCGGGCCCTGGTGAAAGATTTTTTGCCGCCGGAGTTGACGATTAACGTTACCTTTAACGATAAAAGGATAAGTCTCCAGCCGGTCTGCCGCTTGAACGATCTGATCGTTAATCCGGAAGCGGAAATCCACGCCGACGATCACCTGGTCATTGACGCCCGCCATCCGGTGGAGAAGCTGGCCGGATGGCAGGGCCTTGACGGCGCGGAAATCCTGGTCAACGGCAAAAAAGTTCCCCCTGGTTATTTGCTTAAGGAAGGTGACCGGGTGGAGGTGAGGCCGGCCGCGGTTGGCGATCCGGAGGAACCTGCCGAGGAAGAAGATCAAAAAAGTCAAAAAGGGGAAAAGGGAGAAAGAGAGGAAAAAAC
>DAISHP010000091.1:0-6829 GCA_036822475.1 Bacillota bacterium | reverse complement strand
ACAGGCCCAAGGCACAAAGTAAGCCCTTTTCAGGTCGGGATCTGCTTTGTACCTTTGCATTTTTGTCTTTCCTGCTTTTCCTTTGTGCCTTTGGGCGTCTATACCTTTGTTGCCTCTGTTCCTTTGCGCCACTATCTCCTTATCGCCCTTGTGCCCCTTTTGCTTTCCGTGCCCCCTTGCCGCACTCTGCCGCGGTCCCTTCTTCTTCTTTCCAGCAAGTCCACAAAGGCCTCCAACCGGGTGACTACACCTGCCTCGCCGGTTTGTTCATCAAAGGTCAGGGTAAGCACCGGAATATCCAGATCGGCGCTGACCACGGGCAAGATGCTCTGGGCCACAATTTCGGGCATGCAGGTGAAGGGCAGCAACTGGATGACCCCGTCGTAACCCGCGCGGGCGTACAAGATGGTGCTGCCGACCGTTTCCTGCCCGTGGCCGCCGACAAAGTGCCTCAGATAGGGAAGCGCCGCCCGGCAGGCGTCGCGGCGGCTGCGCAGGCCCTTGATCAACCCGAACAACATATGATCGTTTACCCATTCGCTGAGATAGATGGAACGGTCCACTTCCACGCCCATTTTCCCCAGCCGGCGCTCGATATCCAGGTTGGCAAAGGGCTCCAGCAGGGTAAATATTTCGCCCACAATACCGATGCGCAAAACATCCCTCTCTTCCGTCGGCACCGATTCCAGAATTTCCTTTACCCGCCTTTGCGCAACGGCCAGCTCCGCCAGGTCCGAAGCGCGTTCAATTTCCCGGAGAGCCTCCTGAAAGGCCCGCTCCGTGCTTCCCGGGATCACTTCCCGGGGTCTTAACCGGTGGGCAGCCATTTCCAGTTCATCAACCGCCCGGATCTTCTGATAGCCCAGCTTAACTCCCCGGTACACCTGTCTCCAGGAATTGTTGCCGGTAATGACCTTGATTCTGGACAAAAGCTGCCCGACGTGACGTTCCGGCGGTTCTAACACAACCAGTTCATACCGGTACCCGAGATCCTGCAAAATGGCATGCTCAACCTGGGCGTAGTAGCCAAAGCGGCAGGGCCCGCAGCCGCCTGCCATCAGGATGGTATCGGCGCCCAGGGCGCTCGCCTCGATAAAGTTGCCCAGGTTTAATTTTAAAGGAAGGCAGGCGAACTCCGGGCCGTAGCGCGCCCCCAGGGCGAGGGTGCGTTTACTGGAGGGAGGGGGAATGACCAGATCCACCCCCAGGTATTCCAGCATGGTTTTCACGCAGAGCCAGATATGGCCCATATGCGGAAAGGTGACTTTCATGGACAACTCCTTAAAAAATAGAAATCAAGAACCGGGAATGAGTGTCGGGCAACCCCCGCTGGTCCCGCAAACGGCATGGAGGCCTAATCCCTGACCCCTAGTTCCTAATCCCTAATCCCTGCTTTTGCCACACCATATCCAAAAATGCCTCCAGGCGGGTAAGCACCCCGGCCTCCCCGGAATGTTCGTCCAGAACCAGGTTTAAAAACGGCATGTCCCCGTGGCTCGCGGCGCGCCTGGCAATCAGTTCCCCCGTCATGGAATCGGGGCCGCAGCCGAAAGAAGTTACCTGCAGCAGCCCCTGCACCCGCCCGCTGCACAAAAAGTAAAAGGCGGCGCCGGTCATCCGCTGGTTTAAGGTCCAGAAGAGGCGTTTTGGCAAGTCGGCGGCTTCCCGACGGGCTACGGCTTCCGGCACCTGCTCGGCGGTAGCTGCTTTTACCCCCGCCTGCCGTAATTTTTTTAAAAGGTTCATACTAATATATGGGTCATAGATATTGTACGGATGTCCGATAACTGCCACCACGGGTTTCTCTCCTTCCGGCAAGGGAGCCTTGCCTGATGCCGCCGGGCCGTCCTCAGGGAAGGTCCGGGCTGCGTTAGCCGGCTGCGGGCAACGGGGGCCGGACCCGTTGAGCAAGTTGATTGCTTCCTCTGGCAAAAATCCTTCTCCCATAAGCTTCCAATACCTTCCCAGGGCGGCCAAACCGCGCCGGTAGGCCAAAAAAATGCGGGCTTCGCCGGCGGATAAAATTTTTCCCGCCGCCCGAAAAGCGGCATACAATTCATTTTGGCAGCGGTAGAGGTTTACGTTTACGTCAATGATGGGGGGCAAATCCAAAACGGTCTGCCGCACCATGTCGGGAAAGCCCAAAAATTTGGGGCAAATGTATTCCCGGGAAGCGACACTCACCAGGCGGGGCAGAAAAAGGTAATCCACTTTCCCGGCCAGTTCCGCCACGTGGCCCAAAGCCAGTTTGACCGGCAAACAGGCATCTTCAACGGCCAGCTCCACCCCCCTGTTTAACACAGATTTTGTGGACGGCCCGGACACGACCACTTCTGCTCCCAACGCCCGAAAAAAGGCCTGCCACAGGGGAAAATAATAGTAATAAAGGAGCGCCCTTGGTATACCCACTTTCCTCATTAAATCCGTCCCCTTAGCCCTGAAAAAGACCTCACCAACTTAGTATGGACAATTCCGGCGGCAGATAAACCCGGGACGGCTTTTGAACAGACAGCTTTTGAACAGCCTGACGGCAATCAGAAAATGAACCCGGTGGGAAGGAAAAGCCCGGAAAACGGAGAAGTGAAAAACAGTGACCCGGAAATTAAATCAGGGGAAAAACAGAAAGGAGTTTGAGTTGCCCAATGGGAGACTTTGCCGGAAAAGTAGCAATTGTTACGGTGGCGGCCGGTGCCGGGATTAATTTACAACCCTTTCCTGGGAAAAATGCGTCCTCCTGAATATTTCGAGGAAGTCAAAAAACAGATTGTCCTGGGCAGGACGGGCACCCCCCAGGACGTGGCCAATGCGGTTTTGTTTTTGTGTTCGGAAAAGGCGGCTTACATCACCGGCGCGCGCCTGTGCGTAAGCGGCGGCTGGTACATGTACTGAACGGCCGGTTAAATCCGGGGCCTAAAAAATGTGCGCTGCCCCCACCAGCTCGTTGATATCCGCAATTTCGTTTTCTTCCAGGTAGTGCTCAATTCCTTCCAGGATTTCAATCGTTGCCCGCGGGTTTAAAAAATTTGCCGTGCCTACCGCCACCGCTCTGGCTCCGGCCAGAATAAATTCCAGGGCGTCGGCGGCGCAAACAATGCCGCCCATCCCGATCACCGGTATTTTCACTGCCCGGTAAACTTCCCACACCGCCCGCACCGCCACCGGGCGAATGGCCGGGCCGGAAAGCCCCCCGGTAAGGTTGCCCAAAACCGGCCGGCGTCGGTGAACGTCGATGGCCATCCCCGTCAGGGTATTGATCAGGGAAAGGGCATCTGCCCCGGCCTCCGCCACCGTCCAGGCCATTTCCGTGATGCTGGTGACATTGGGGGAGAGCTTCACGATTACCGGCAGGTCGGTTGCCCCTTTTACCGCCCGCGTCACTTCCGCAGCGCCGGCAGGGTCGGCGCCGAACTGCAGGCCGCGCCTTCCTACGTTCGGGCAGGAAATATTTACTTCCAGAGCCGATATACCGGCTACACCGCTAAGCTTTTCCGCCACCGCCTCGTATTCCTCCGCGGTATTGCCGGCGATGCTGACAATGACCGGGGTGGCAAACTGCCGCAAAGAAGGAAGATGTTCAGTCAAAAAGGAATCCACGCCGGGGTTCTGCAGACCGATGGAGTTTAAAATCCCGGCCGGAGTTTCCACCAGGCGGGGGGCCGGGTTACCCTCCCGGGGCTTTAAGGTCAGGCTTTTGACGACAATCGCCCCCAGCCGGTTTAAATCAAGAAAAGGGGTGTACTCGGCGCCGAAACCGAAGGTACCGGAGGCAGCCAGCACGGGATTTTTTAACTTCAGGCCGGCAATTTCCACGGCCAAATTCGGCTTCTTCACTAAAATATCCCCCTAATCCCTACCCCTTAATCTCCCCAAACCACGTCCCGGGCTTTAAAAACAGGTCCCTCCAGGCAAACCCGCCGGTAAGAAAAATCCTGCCTGTTTCCCCCCCTGGTTTTGCAAACACAGGAAAGGCAGGCGCCAATGCCGCAGCCCATCCGCTCCTCCAGGGACACTTCACCGTCCACCCCGTACCGCTCCAAAAGCGAGGCCACCACCTTCAGCATGGCCACCGGGCCGCAGGCATAAACCATCTCCACTTTCTTTTCCGCCAAAAGCCTGGCCAGCAGGTCCGTCACCGGCCCCCGGTGTTCACAAGAACCGTCGTCGGTGGCAACCATAACCTCCCCCCGGCCACCATTTACCAATTCCCGCACTTCCTCGACCAAAAGTAAATCTTTCGCCGTCCGCGCCCCCAGGAAAACGTTGACGAAATTATCCGAACCGGCCAATGTTTGCAGCAAAAAAAATAAGGGAGCAATCCCGATTCCCCCCGCCACCAGGACCACCCGCTGACCGGCAGCGGGAAGGGTAAACCCCTGCCCCAAAGGACCGATTACATCTAACCAATCGCCTTTTTTCTTTTTAGCCAACAACCCGGTACCCCGGCCAACTACCCGGTAAAGCAAGGCGCCTTCGCCGGTCCGCCTGTTTACGGAGTGGATACTGAAAGGGCGCCGTAAAAGGGGCTCCAGTCCAGGCGTTACCCGGATATGCAGAAACTGGCCGGGCCTGGCCAGCAAAACAATCTCCGGAGAAAAAAACGTCAGCCGGTAGCAACCCGGAGCCACCATTTCCTGCACGACCACTTCCACTGCCGGAAAATGCTTCATGGTTAATCGCAACCTCGCCCGGAAGGAAACATTCCTGGAAAGGAATGCTTTCCCGCCAAGATTAAAGCAAAGTTAATTATAAAATTATTTTCTGGTAATGTAAACCCAAATGATAAGAAAACCCAATGCACCACCATATCACGCCAGCCCACATCACCCGGGGGCTCTTTGCAGGCGTCCCTGGTTCTCGCCCGGCCGGAACAATGGCTAACTTTTCCCCCTCTGCGGCCAGCGGCAGTTGGGAACGGAAACAGGTCCGCCTGCCGGCAATTACCAGCTGAATCCTCCTCCCTAAAGGCGGGGAGCTCCAATAGTTTTTTCACTTTAAAGCAAGGGAGCAGGGAAATATTTAGAGTAATCCTGAAGAGAAGCAATTACCCCTCCCCCTTCTTTGCTGTCTAAACGGTAAGGCTGCCAGTTTTTTACCCTGACGGGGATAAGGGCATACTGTTTTTGTTCTCCTTTGATAATCAGTTGAAACACAATGGTATCGTGTTCACGCCGGCTATTTCCGCCAAAAATAAAATTGCCCAGGGAATAGACCACCACGCCGTTTTTGTACCTTTCTATTCCCTGCAAAACGTGGGGGTGGTGGCCAATGATTAAATCGGCCCCGGCATCAATTGCCTGATGCGCAAGGCGGACCTGTTCCGGCCCGGGGTAATGGGCTTTTTCCACCCCCCAGTGAAAGTTTACCACCACCACATCGGCTTTTTGTTTTAATTTTTGAATATCCTCTCTGATGTACTGTTCATAACAGGGGCTGGTGCCCGGCTTACCGGTTGTGGCCGCGTAATCTTTACCGCCAAAATAGCCCAAAAAACCAATTTTCTTTTGCCTTACAGAAAAAACTACCGGATTTCTGGCTGCCTGAAGATTTTCTCCTGCCCCTACGTGCTTGATCCCGGCAGCATCAAGAAAATGCAAGGTATCGAGAATGCCCTGCAGGCCGTAGTCGCCAACATGGTTGTTGGCCAGATTGACAATATCCACCCCTCCCTTGATAAGCACCTGAATATATTTGGGAGGCATGCGGAAGTTAAATTGCTTGGGCACCTTTTTCCCTCTGGTGGTAACCGGGTTTTCCAGGTTGAGCATGGTTATGTCTGCCTGCTGAAAATCGGGAAAAAGGGCAAAGGGATAGTCAAAATTATCTTTAACAAATTCCTCAAAAAACCAGGCCAGGGTGGTATCGCCGGCAAAGTTTATAATAATTTCCTCTTTTTGACCGGCCGGGTATTTTATCTCTACTGTTTTGTTCTGGAAGCTTACTTCCCCGCCTAAAAACTCACTGAGAAAACGTAAAGGCACAAAAAGCCGCCCATTTTTCAGCCGGGCCGGAACATCCAGGCAAAATACTCTCCCCCCGGCCCAGATCGCTTTTGAGTCCGGGATTACTTCTATAGTTACCTGTTCTTTGGTTAACGTTGCCCGTTTTCCTTCCCACTTAACTTCAGCGCCCGCTGCTTCACCGATTACCCGCAAGGGAACCAGCACCCGGCCATCTTCGAGAAAAGGGGCAGCGTCTGAAAAGACATGGCCATTAAATTTTATGGTTATTTCCGGCCCGCCCAGGGAGGTACCTGGCAGTAAAAGGATGGAAAAGAAGATTATTAATGTTTTTATTGCACTGTTAACCGCCATAAGGTTTCTCATGTAATTTTTTTCCGCCTTATTGGTAGCGTAAATTAATTATGTAAAAAGGATTATGGATAAAAATGGCGTACTCTCTAATATAGACAAAACCAAAAAATACCAAAGGAGGGTACACCTTGAAGATCAGTCTACCAGAAGAAATGCACTCTGTCCAGATCAATGAGAAATGGGGGCAAGAAATTTTTGTCAACGGCCTGGCCGGGTATATCCAGGGTTTTATCAAGCACGCCTTGAGATTTGGCGATAAAGCAGGAACTGACCAGTTTCTTAGGTTATGAACACTACCAAAGGGGAGAGAAAAAAACGGGACAATAACCACAATGGTTTCTCCGAATAGGTGCTCTTTAAATGGCAAAAGAAATGGTCTGTCGCCTGGAAAAGAAAACATGTGTTACCCCCAACCAGTTCAGCGAATATTTCCGGCCCCAGATTTTTTACGGAGCCAAACTCACCGGTTCTGTTAATGTGAACCGTGCTTTGCCCGGCTTTTCGCAAGATCTTCCCCA
>DAISHP010000090.1:0-6848 GCA_036822475.1 Bacillota bacterium | reverse complement strand
GGTCAGGTCACGGGCATAATCCTGGACACCTTTCAATTTAACAACCCCTTGTACATTCAATTCCCCCATCCGTTCTGAACAGCGGAAGGGAGTGTCCAACCTTAATTAGCTGCGTCAATTATACCATTTCAGGGGAGAAATAACTATCCTCTGGGTTTCTTTCCAAAGATTTATTTTGACAAATTTTTTATGTTGTTCTGCCGCTCTGCAGGCCAACAGCATCCGGATCTTAAAAAAGGAAGAAGTGTCCGCTTGATAAGCAAAGCGCAATTAAATCCCACCGGACAGCAGGGCAGGATTCAGCTTACCTCCTTGTTTTGAAAGGTTCTTTTGAATTGTTCCAGGGTCATCAGGACCTGCCGGGGTTTGCTGCCGTCAAATTTCCCCACGATTCCCCTTTGTTCCATGATGTCCACGAGCCGGGCGGCCCTGGCGTAGCCGATGTGGAAGCGCCTTTGCAGCAGGGAGATGGAGGCGGTTCCTTTTTCAATGAAAAGCTGCACGGCCTGGGGCAGCAATTCGTCCTCTTCTTCAGCCGGGGCGGAATGGTTTTCCGGAAGCTCTATTTCCGCCACTTCCTGGTCGTAAGCCGGTTTAGCCTGCTCCTTGAGAAAGGCTACCAGGGCCTCCACTTCCTTGTCCGAAAGGAAGGTTCCCTGCACCCGCACCGGTTTGGGCGCCCCCACGGGGAAGAAGAGCATATCCCCCCTTCCCAGCAGCTTTTCGGCGCCGCCGATGTCCAGGATGGTGCGCGAGTCCATCTGCGAAGAAACGGCGAACGAGATCCGGGAGGGAATGTTGGCCTTGATCAAACCGGTGATGATGTCCACCGAAGGGCGCTGGGTGGCCACCACCAGGTGCAGGCCGGCAGCCCTGGCCATTTGCGCCAGGCGGCAGATGGAATCCTCCACCTCGGCTGGCGCCACCATCATCAGGTCGGCCAGTTCGTCGATGATGATGACGATAAACGGCAGCGGACCGTCGCCGGCGCCTCCGCCGTTGGCGCTTTTGTTGCCGGCGCCTCCGCCAGTCGCGCCCTTTTCGCCGTTGGCTCCCGGCTCCCCCGCCTCATTTGCGCTTCCGGAAACAAGGCTCCTGGGCTGGCCCGCGTACAGCTCATTGTACCGGGCAATGTCTTTGGCGCCGGCCGCGGCAAACAACTCGTAGCGCCGCTCCATTTCCTTGACCGCCCAGTGCAGAATGCCGGCCGCCTTTTTCGGGCTGGTTACCACCGGCGTGATTAAATGCGGAATCCCGTTGTAGGTGATCAGTTCGACCATTTTAGGGTCGATTAAAATAAACTTTACTTCGTCCGGCGTGGCCTTGAAGAGGATGCTGGCCACAATCGTGTTGATGCAAACGCTTTTCCCGGAGCCGGTGGCGCCGGCCACCAGCAGGTGGGGCATTTGGGCCAGGTCGGCGACGACGGGCGCGCCGGCGATGTCTTTGCCCAGCGCCACGGTAAGCCGGGAAGGGGATTGCTGGAACTCCTTGCTTTCCAGCAACTCCCGCAAATGGACGGTTGCTGTTTTCCGGTTCGGCACCTCGATGCCGATGGCGGCCCGGCCGGGGATGGGCGCCTCAATCCGGACCTGCGGGGCGGCCAGGGCCAGGGCCAGGTCGTCGGCCAGCCCGACGATGCGGCTCACCTTGACCCCCGCCGGCGGCTGGATTTCGTAGCGGGTGATGGCCGGACCAACGGTCACCTGCGTTACGCGGGCCGGGATGCCGAAGCTGGCCAGGGTTTCCTCCAGGATGCCGATCTTCTCGTTGATTTCCTTGTCGGTAACCCCGGATTCCCGGCCTTTTGCCGGGGACAGCAAAGATGCCGGCGGAAGCTGGCAGGTTTTGCCGCTGCGCCCGGAAAAGGGGATTACCTTGCTCTCTTTTTTGTTTTGCTCTTCCTGCTGTTTTTTGGCGGGTTGCCGCTCCCTGTCCCGGTCGGCTGCTGCTTCCGGGCGGTTGGCAATAATTACTTTTTTGCCGGCGCCTTGATCTTTTTGTCCGCCTTCGCTTTTCCCTTCCTCTGCTTCGATTTCCTCAAAAAGGAAGTTAGAAATCCTGTGCAAGGCCTTTTGCCCCGCCAGGGACAGGCGGGTTCCGAAGATTTGCCCTAACTGCGCCAGCGAAAGACCCGTCAAGAGGATCACCGCCACGATCAGCAGCGAAGTTAAGATAACATAGCTGCCCGCGAGACCGAAATACTTGACCAGCAAGTAGCTGCCCAGAGCCCCCAGCAGCCCGCCGCCCTGACCCTGTTTTCCGGCGGAAAAGGTTTCGGCGAGGGGTATCCCGAAGTGCAAAAAGGTTAAAGCAACCAGCAGCAGCAGGGTAAGCCCGGTAAGCCGGGAGGTAAACTGAAGGTTCTGGCGCTGCCGGATTATTTCCCAGCCGATCAAAAGAAAAAATAGGGGCAGCAGGTACCGGCCCGCCCCGGCGATACTGACGAGGCCCTGCCTGAGCAGGCTTCCGGCTGTTCCGGCGGCGGGCGTGAAAAGACTGACCAGGCCGAGAAGCGCCAGGGTGATCGTGGCAATGCCCGCAAGCTCAAACTTCAACTCCGTGGGTGGCGGCTTGGCCACGCCGGCATTCCCCCTTTGCAAGCAGGTAACCGTAAAGGTTCAAAAGCGCAAAAGCGTAAAAGAAACAAAGTTATTAAGGCTATCGCCGAAAAAGCGACAAATATCCCTTTTTCTCCTCTAAGCTTACCATAAAGTGGGCGAACAGGCAAGCCGGGCCAGGGAAAAAGGGGCCTGCCGCGCACGGAGCGAAAAACCAGGCGCATTTTTGATCGCCGGCCGGATTTATAAAGATTTTCCCTGAGACTTGTTCCAGACACCAACTTTTGCTACCATCAGGTGTAAATTGCTAGAAAGGAGCCATATCCATAATCCAGTCCTGGCTGTCAAGAGTGTACTGAGAGGGGCGAAAAAATAAATAACCGGAAAAGAGAGTTTTTCCGGTTATTTTATCCTTCTTTTTACCTTCTTACCGGTAGCTCAGCTGGCGGTTTTGGGCCAGGCATTCCCGGCAGTAAACGGGCTTTCTCCCGGTGGGTTTGAAAGGTACCAGGGTCTGGGTGCCGCAATTGGAACAGAAGGCTTCGTACATCTGGCGGCTGGGCGACCCGCGCCGTTCTTCCTTGCGCCGCTGGCGGCAATCCCGGCAGCGACTGGGCTCGTTGGTCAGCCCCTTTTCCGCATAAAACGCCTGTTCGCCGGCACTGAACACAAAATCAGCACCGCAATCCTTGCATTTGAGCACTTTGTCTTCGTAAAACATAGAAAAAAAATTCTCCTCCTTGAAAGATTGGGTTACTGGTTTAGGGACCCAAACAAACCTTCTTCCTATCCAGACCAGCTTTTCAAGGAGAAGAATTGTTGCCGGTTACCTAAAAACCAGTTTTTCAAATTATAACACAAAGCATCGCGGCTGTCGAGACCATGGAAAGTTATTTTTTTACTTCTCTTAAAAAAACGCTCCTGGTTTAAAAAGCCTGCAGCCACCTGGCAACGACCCGCCAGACCTGCCGGTAATGCTGCGAAAACTGGTGATCGGCCCCGTCGATCAAGGCCAGCTGTTTAGGCTCCCCGGCTGAACGGTAAATGGCTTCCGCCTCGGCGGGAGGCACCAGTTCGTCCTTTGTGCCGTGAACAATCAGCAGGGGGCGGGGAGATAAACGCCCCGCATCGGCGGCGACGTCGTATTGCTGGAGATCTTCCAGGAAGCTTTTTTTCAGGTAAACAACACCCTGTTCTCCAGCCAGGCTGATCCGGTCGCCCTCGTCGACGGAAAGGCCGGTAAAAAGCTCGATCAGCCGGGCGGGCGCAGCCCAGGTGCAGACGCCGGCCGCCGTCGGATCGCGGGCAGCCTGGCAAATTACCGTCGTTCCCCCGAAACTCCGGCCCAGGGTCATTATTTTGGAAAAGCCTTTTTGTTTGCACCAGTCGAGGGCGCAGCTTAAATCGTCAACCTGCCCGGTGAGCGTAAGGTCTTCAAACAGACCTTCGCTTTCCCCGCACCCGGCAAAATCAAACAAAAGTGTTGACCACCCCCGCCTGCCTATTTCCCCGGCCATTTCCAGGGCTCTTCCGCCCCCTTCTTTGCTCCCGGTGAAGCCGTGACAAACCACCGCTATTTGCCGCCGGGACCCCGGGGGGCGGGCTAACAATCCGGCTATTTTGTTGCCTCGGGAATTGTAGAAAAATACCTTTTGCCAGATCAGAGACGCCGCCTCCATTTCCAAACCCTCCGTCAAACAACTGCCTTTCTTGCTTGTAATATTATCCTTTACGCTCTTAAATTCCTGCTTAGTTCACCGCAGTTAACTAAAAACAAAGGGACACCGGACGCGCTTGGGTAAGTAATATAAGGGAAATAATGGTAACATTTCAGCACTAATCAAAAAAATCCATAATTTATATAGAGAGATCAGGTTGTTTTTTGGACAAACTAAGGTTAAAGAAAATTAATAAGTTTAGGAGGGCTTAATAATGACCATCGGTGAAAAAATGCACCAGACTCTGGCGACCCTGGAAGGTGTAACGGCAAACCTGAAAAGCTTTGCCCTGGACACGCAGGATAAAAATGCGAAGAAAATGTTTTCCGATTATGCGAACCAGCTGGAAAATATTACCCAGGGGCTGCGCGGAAGAGTAAATTATATCGAGCAGCAGGAACCCCAATATAAGGTTTACGAACAGCAAACATGATCGCGCAAAATTTTTTTTGCCCCCATAGAGCGCTAAAAGGGACAGGATAACCCGCCTGTCCCTTTTTTCGATGGCCCAAGAAAAATTTGCTCCTCAGTCCTTCATCTGAATACGCCCGGCTTGAGGGGCCGGCCGCCAGATGACCGTTTGGTTGCCAAATAATGGTATAATATTTTACTTGATTTCTTTCTTCGCTTTGGATATAATAACCCATAACATAACGATGGTCTTAAATCCCGTGAAGGAGGAAAGTAGACCGGACCCAGTTCTCCAGGGAGGAAGCGTCGGCGACTGGAAGCGCTTCTAGAACATGGCTGGTTGAAGTTCCCTCCGGAGGAGCAGGCTGAAAACGTTTTCAGCGGCCAAGTAGGCTGTGCCGGTTTCTTCCCCCGTTACCGGGAAGGGGGTATCGGAATTCATTCCTGTACCTTTTTACCTGAGGGGTTTGCGTTTTTGGCGCAGGCAAGTAGGGTGGTACCGCGAAAAGATTGATGGCTTTTCGTCCCTATGGATGAAAAGCCATTTTAATTCCCGCTCAGGAATGATTTTTCCCGTACCTTAAGCGAGGGGGCCGCCGGCGCCGGCGGTCAACCAGGGTGGTACCGCGAAGGGCACGCAGCCTTCGTCCCTGGAGGGATGGAGGCTGCGGGTTTTTTTCTATATTTAAATCTAATCCTTTATTAATGCCTTTACTTTAAACAACTTATTACAGTTGGGAGGCGCAAAGATGGTTGTTGTCATGGAGCCCGGTGCACCGCCGGAAACGATTCAGGCCGTCAGCGAGAGGCTGGCCGCCCAGGGTTTTCAACCGCACTTAATCCATGGCGTCAGCAGAATTGTCATTGCGGCCGTTGGGGAGCGCCGGACGGCGGATACTTCCGGCCTGGAAAACTTACCCGGCGTGGAAAAGGTAGTCCCCATCATGAAGCCTTATAAACTGGCCAGCAGGGAGGCCAGGGGGGAAGACAGCGTGGTGAAAGCCGGCCGGGTGGCGGTAGGCGGCGGGAGAAGCGTGGTCGTGATGGCCGGGCCGTGTGCCGTCGAAAGCCGTGAGCAACTGTTCATGGCGGCCCAGGTGGTGAAGCGGGCCGGGGCGACAGTTTTACGCGGCGGGGCCTTTAAACCGCGGACGTCTCCCTACAGCTTCCAGGGGTTGGCGGAAAAGGGGTTACAGTTGCTGGCGGAGGCAGCCACCTGGGCGGGTCTGGCCACGGTGAGCGAAGTAATTGACCAGGAAAGCCTGGACATGGCCAAAGATTACGTGGATATTCTGCAGATTGGGGCGCGCAACATGCAGAATTTCCGCCTTTTGCGGGCGGCTGGCCGCTCCGGCAAGCCCGTTCTGTTGAAGCGCGGCCTCTCGGCGACGATCGAGGAATGGCTCATGGCGGCGGAATATATCATGTCGGAAGGCAACGAGCAGGTGATCCTGTGCGAACGAGGCATCCGCACCTTCGAGCGCCTGACGCGCAATACCCTGGATTTGAGCGCCGTTTCTCTGGCGAAAATTTTAAGCCACCTGCCCGTCATGGTGGACCCCAGCCACGCCACCGGGGACCGGCGCCTGGCTGCCCCGATGGCCAAAGCGGCGCTGGCGGCCGGCGCGGACGGCCTGCTCATCGAGGTGCACCCCGAACCTGCGCAGGCTTTGTGCGACGGCCAGCAATCCCTTAACCCGGAACAATTTACCGTGCTGATGCGGGATTTGCAGGCCGTGGCGCTGGCGGCCGGGCGAAAAATGGCCGGTCTTCCGGGAGCGGACCGGCAAAACCGCACCGCCTAGTTTGCGGAGAAAACAGGGGGACGGTCCCCTTGCTTTCACCAAAACAGCTGTCAGAAAAGAGGGGAGGCTACAAGAAGAAAACAGAAGAACCGTACTCTTGTTTTTACCTGAGAACTTCGTTCTTGCCATTAATGATGCAAATGAGGGCTGGAATTTGTCCGGGTGAGCGACATCTGCATAGGGCTGGCAATATCAGTCGTCAGTCGCCAGATGTCGGATATCGGAAGACCACCTTTAGAAAGTTTATGTAACGCGCTTTGTTTCTGACGTCTGACGTCCGACGACCAACGACTGAATTCGCAGGTGAGGCAAGCGAACCGGCAGCGCAATTGAGAAGTGGGATGTGAGAAGTT
>DAISHP010000089.1:0-6943 GCA_036822475.1 Bacillota bacterium | reverse complement strand
GTAAATCCGGCGCCCCAGCTGTTCCGCCCGCCGGTGCACGGCGGCGGCCAGCTCCTCTAAAAAGGGCAGCGCCGCTTTGTCGGTGATGGCGTGCACGGCGTCTAAGCGCAGGCCGTCCACGTGAAACTCCGTGATCCAGAAGAGGGCGTTTTCAATAAAGAACCGCCGCACCTCGTCGCTGCCGGGACCGTCGAAATTCAGAGCCATTCCCCACGGGGTCCGGTAGCGATCGGTGAAATAGGGGCCGAAATCCTCCAGGTAGTTTCCCTCGGGCCCCAGGTGGTTGTAAACTACATCCAGAAAAACGGCCAGCCCGTGCCGGTGGCAGGCGTCCACCAGGCGCCGGAAGCCTTCCGGTCCGCCGTAAGACGCCTGGACGGCGAAGGGGTAAACGCCGTCGTATCCCCAGTTGCGGCTGCCCGGAAACTGGGCCACGGGCATCAGCTCCAGGGCGGTGATGCCCAGTTCCCGGAGTTCCTCCAGGCGGGGGATCACAGCGTCAAAGGTGCCTTCCGGCGTAAAGGTGCCCACGTGCAATTCGTAGAAGACCAGATCCTGCCGGGCCGGGCCGGGCCAGCAGTAATCCGGGCGCCCAAAGGCGTGCAGGTCCACCACCTGTGAGGGGCCGTGGACGCCCTGCGGCTGGCTCCGGGAAGCGGGGTCGGGCCGCTCCTTTTCGCCATCCAGGAGGTAAAAATAGAGGCTGCCCGGTTCCACCCCCGCCGCCACGCCGTGGTGGTAGCCGCGCTCCCCCCGGGTTAGCGGCACCAGCCGTTCCCGGGGGGCCGTCAAGTGAACGGCAACCGTTTGGGCCCGGGGTGCCCACACGCAAAAGCTGCAGCGTCCGTCCCCTAAGTAGACGGCGCCGGGACCTGGCTGAAGCAACAGGATCTCACCCCACATTGACACTCTTTTCGTAAATTTAACCATAGAGGACACAGAGAACACAGAGAAGATGAGGGAATCAGTAGCCAGCTCTCAGTTCCCAGCCCTTAAACCTTATTATTTTCCCTTATTAACTTTATTATATGGAGTTGCTGAACTTTTATCGGCATAATTTATGGCCGTCGCTCACCCGGGACAACGCCATGTTCCGGCCAAAGTGAGCGGTATCGCTACCTTGAAAACAAATTTTTATCCTCTGATGGTGCCACTAAAGTGGCATGGGGGTCTACCCTGAAAGATCAGGCACAAAGTTCCCAGGCACAAAGGCATAAAGTAAAATATTCAGGTCACCTCTGTCTCTCTGTCTCTTTGTGCCTTGTTGCCTTTGCTCTGAAAATAACCTTCGCTAATTTTCATCCTCTGATGGTGCTGCGTTTGCAGCATGGGTGTCCTGAATATATTTACTTTTTATTTTTTTCCTGGCGGTGAGTGTATTTTTCTCAGCCGGTTAACCTCTCTCAGCACCTCCAATACTTCCGGCTTCCGGCTAAATACTTCCAGGGGAAAGCGCGCTTTTCGCCGCCAGTTGGGGTATTCCTCCACTGTTCCGGGAACGTTCTGGGGAGCCGTTTCCAGCCATAAGTCCTCCAGGTTTACGGAAAAAAGGCGGGCGCGGCTGGCGGCCAGGTGCCTTAAGGCACCCTGCAGCACGGCTTCCACGTTGTTCGTGGGTACGTCCAGCCAGCCCTGCCGGTGTAAATAAAGGGGCAGGGCGACCCGGTCCCGGATGTTTTTTTCCTTTTCGAGCCAGAAAGCCTTGAAAGGGGGCATGTCGTGGGTGTTCAGGCAAGCCAGGACGCCGGCGCCGGCGGGGCGGAGCGCCCGTTCGCCGTCCCCTGTATACTCAAAGGGGAGCACGTACATCCGGTGAATCTGGTGGCGGGCCATGGCCGGGCGGACGGAAGCGGGGACGGTGCCCAGGTCCTCGCCTACGATTAAAGTCTGGTGGCGCTGTGATTCCAGGGTTAAAACGGCGTAAAACTCTTCGGCCCGGTAGCGGACGTAAACCCCGTCGCGGGCGGAGCAGCCCCGGGGCACCCAAAAAAGGCGGTGCAGCCCCATCACGTGGTCGAGGCGCAGGACGGCGGCGTGCCGGAGGTGATGGCGCAGACAGGCGCGAAAATAACGGTAACCCCGTTCCCGGATCCTTTCCGGATGCAGGGGAGGAAACCCCCAGTCCTGCCCCTGCTCGAAAAACGGGTCCGGCGGCGCCCCGGTGCTGGCTTCCAGGGCAAAGGCGGCGCGCTCGCGCCAGGTATCGTAGCCGGCGGGGTGGACGCCCAGCGGCAGGTCCAGGTATAACCCCTGCCCGGATTCCCGCCGGGACTGGTTCGAGAGTTCCCGGAACTGTTCTTCGGCCAGCCACTGGACGTACAGGTGGTAGCGCGCCGCTTCCGGGTCGTAGTCCCCTTCCCGGAGGTAGCCGTTGCGCGCCCGTTCGGTCCAGGCCGGCCAGCCGGCGCGCCGGCGCTCGACGGCGGCCCGGAAGCGGGCGTAGTCCTGTGCCTCCGGACGCTCCGCCGCCCAGCGTTTTAGCGCGGACAGCCTTTCTGAACTTCCGGCAAAACAGCAGCGCGCCAGCAGCTCCAGCACCCTGCGCTTGGCCGCCATCCCGCGCCGGTAGTCGACCAGGGGGGCGGCCCGGAGGGCCGCAATCTCCTGCTGAAAATCGGCCGAACGGAGCAGATCCTGCGCTTCCGGGCACCGGGGCAGTTCTTCGGCCCGGGTGGCGTCCAGGTAAAACTCGTTCCAGAACAGGCGGCTGACCGGGGCGTAAGGGCTCGGGGCGAAGGGTTCCTCTAAAAAGGCCGCCAGCAGGGGTAGGGTGCCGGCAAAACTGCCGCCCAATTCCCGCAACCAGTGCAGCAGGTCCCGCAGGTCGGTGAGGTCGCCGGCCGCCCAGCTCCGCCCGGAGGAAAGGGCGTAGAGAGGCAGGAAAACCCCCCAGATCCGGCCGTCCGCTCCGGCGGGAGGGGTGTAGGCCCGGCGCGGCGCGCAGATGAGCAGGGTCCGGCAGGTGCGGTTCGGCAGGGAAAGCCGGAGCCGGTGGTACCCCGGGGGCAATCCGGCAGGCAGGGTCAGCTGCCGGACCGCGTAGTCCACACCCTCTACCCTGGCCGTTCGCAGCACGGGCAGGCCGGCCAGGCTGCCGGACCAGCGCCGCGTTTCGCCGTTTTCCAGTTCCAGCAGAAATTCTGCCTTGTCCTCCGTCAGCCCCGCCGGCAGGCGCATCTTCAGGTGCCCGCTCTGTCCTTTCCAAAAGACTGCCACCGGCTCCAGGCAGCGCCGCCAGAGCTCCTGCCGGCGCTGCCGCAGGGCCCCCGGAACGTCGTCCAGGGTTTGGACCGGCGCTCCCAGCACCCTCAGCACGGCCAGCAGGGAGTCCGGCGCGGCCGGGCGCAGCCGGCCCGCTGCATCGTAATAGGCGATCTCCACTCCGTACAGCCGGGCCAGCCGGTAAAGATTGCTTATCCGGGCGTTCCCCACAATGCTCAATCCTCCTCCGTATTTGGGAAAAGAAAACTACAAATTCACTTTACCGGAAGTTTGTGAAAAGGGCAGCCGTTTGATTCAAACTATAAGGATTATTTCATATTCCGCCGGAATAAAAAATCCCGGCCGCCGCCGGTTTTAAAAAAAATTTTCGGGGAGCGCTCTGCCGGCAGGAATTTCGGTTTCTCATCTGGAATGTAATAATATTTTGGATGACTTAACATTCAACTTTTTACTTTTTGGATAATAATAAGGCATTTTGCAGGTATCGTGAGCCGAATAAGAAAATAGGCGATTCAGCTGACTTAAATTTTTGGGGGGTTAAAAATGAGACCGGCCACCGTTGAAGAAAACAGCGCATCATTAGAACCATTCTTTAATCCACAGTCCGTAGCGATCATCGGGGCTTCCGCCAATCCCGATAAACCCAGCGGGCGCCCCCTGGTTGCCCTGCTGAAGAGCGGATACAAAGGGAAGCTGTTCCCGGTAAATCCCCGTTACCAGGAACTGTTCGGGGTAAAATGCTACCCGTCGCTGAAGGACGTGCCGGAGGAGGTGGACCTGGCCATCGTGGCCGTACCGGCGGCGGCGGTTCTGGCGGCCCTCCGGGACTGCGCGGTGAAAGGGGTGCGGGCGGCCATTGTCATTACCTCCGGTTTTGCCGAGGTGGGTCCGGAAGGAGCCCGGTTGCAGGAAGAGCTGGCCGGGATCGCCAGACAAAGCGGGATGCGGATTTGTGGACCGAACACGATGGGAATCTTGAGTTTTCCTTCCCGGCTGGCGGCCAACTTCGCCATTTCCGTTCTGCCGGAAAAGATTTCGATCCCTGATTTTCTCGGTTTTGTCACCCAGAGCGGTGGTTTCGGCACTGGAATTTACGGAATGATCCAGAGCTACGGGATTGGTTTTTCGCATTTCATCAGCAGCGGCAACGAGGCAGACGTGGATTTCTCCGAATACCTGGCCTACCTGGTGAAGGATTCCCATACGAAGGTAATCGGCGGTTACATGGAAGGGATTAAAGACGGCGCCGGGTTTATCCGGGCCGCCCGGGCCGCCCTGGCTGCGGGCAAACCGGTGCTGCTGATTAAAACCGGGCGCTTCGCCGCGGCGGCCCGGGCGGCGGCTTCGCACACTGGCGCCCTGGTCGGTTCCGACCGGGTGTACGACGCCGTTTTCCGCCAGTACGGGGTGATTAGGGTGGAAAGTTTTCACGAAATGCTGGCTGTGCTTACTGTTTTAACCGGCGGCAAGCTCCCCCGCGGAAACAGGCTTGCTGTAGTGTCTACTTCCGGCGGAGCGGGGGTGTTTTTAGCCGATAAATGCGCCGAAAGCGGGCTGGAACTGACCCGGCTGGCTTCCGAAACCAGGGCGGCCTTAGCGCGCGTATTACCCCCTTTCGCCTCTGTGCAAAATCCCATCGACATCACCTCGGCTATCATGGTTGATCCCGCTCTGATTTTGGAGTGTTCCCGGATTGTCGTCCAGGATCCCGGCGTTGACCTGATGCTCATTTGTCACGGCATTACGGAGGAAAATCTGGAGAAAGCAAAAAGACTAAATTTTATCGAGGAAATGGCCCTTTTTGTGCGTGATGCCGCAAAGCCGGTGGTTAACTTGCTTTGGGGGCGCCAGGACAGCGCGCAGTATATGGTGCGTGCCTTAACGGAGCGCCGCGCCCCGGCGGTTTACGAAATCGAGTACGGAGTGAAGGCCCTGGCTGCTCTGGTCAGGTACAGCGCGAAGCGGCAGGCTTTTCAGGCGGCGGAAGCAGCCCTGGAGCCAGGGTCGGAACCGGGACGGGAACCTGCGCGGATGTTAGAGCCAGGGCCGGAACCGGGAGATGTGCCGGCGTCAGGTACGGGTCCGGGGCCGGGTCCGGACCGCCGAACGGGCCTTCCCCCGGGCCGGGTTCCGGTTCCCGGGCCGGGGCGGCTGCCGGCGGGAGCGCAGGCGACCACCGCGGAAATTTTGAGTAAGTACCCGGCCGGGGCGAAACTGACGGAGCGCGAAGCGAAAAAGGTTCTGGCCGCTTACGGGGTCCCCGTGACCCGCGAGGAACTGGCCGTCGACGCCGCAGCCGCCGCCGCAGCCGCCCAAAGGATTGGCTTCCCGGTGGCTTTAAAAATCGAGTCTCCCGATCTCCTGCATAAAACGGAGGCCGGCGGGGTGAAGCTAAATTTGCAGACGCCCGCGGAAGTGGAGGCCGCCTGCCTGGAAATTCTGGACAACGTTCGCCGCTTTAACCCTGCGGCCCGGATTGAAGGGGTGCTGGTTCAGGAGATGCTCCCGCCGGGGGTGGAGGTAATCGTCGGCATCGGGCAGGACGATGTTTTCGGTTCCACGGTGGTCTTTGGCCTTGGGGGCGTTCTCGTGGAGGCGCTGCAGGACGTCGCAATCAGAGTGCCCCCGCTGACCCGGGAGGACGCCCTGGAGATGATTGACGAAATCAAAGGGCGCCGCGTGCTGGAAGGCTTCCGGGGGCTTCCGCCGGTGGACCGGGAGGCCCTGGCGGAAATTATTTTGAAAATCAGCCGGCTTGCCCTGGATTTTCCCCAAATTGCTGAACTGGACGTGAATCCGTTGATTTGCTCGCCCCAGGGGATCAAAGCAGCCGACGCCCTGATTGTGATTAAAGAATAGTCATCTGCGGCAAGAGTATCTACCCTCAAAAATATCCCTTTGTCCGCCGTTCGTTTGCCGTCGCTCCGATGCTTCGGGCCGACCCGGCACTCAGCCT
The DNA here is from genome assembly GCA_036822475.1 of Bacillota bacterium. Lineage (GTDB taxonomy): Bacteria > Bacillota > Desulfotomaculia > Desulfotomaculales > Nap2-2B > JAIMBK01. The sequence goes on along the minus strand of DAISHP010000089.1, from coordinate 765 downwards.
TTCCGGAAGGTTTGGTGCAAGACTGAAGCGCTAGCATGAAGCTGAGTGCCGGGGCTTGGTTCGGAGCGAACCAGGCAGCGCTGCAAAATGCGCGCGGTACATTAATTTTATTGTCTTCATAAGTTATACGGAGTTTACTGCCAGTTTCTGATCATCATTTTATCTGCGCGTTTCGCGCTGCCGGTTCGCTAGCCTCACCTGTGCCGTGTCTCGTTGCCGGCCCTCCGCATATGTCGCTCCTGGCAAATCGAACGGCGGGCCGGGAATTTTCATCCTCTGCTGATGCCGCGAAAAAAGCGGCATGGGGGTCTAATTCCTAATCCCGGGTCCTTGTTTTTAAAAAGGAGGGAGAGGTTTCTGGAGTTGTCCAGGCGCCTTCTGGCGGTGGCTGAATTTATTCCGCCCGGCCGGGTGGTGGCCGACATCGGCACCGACCATGCCTATTTGCCTGTCTACCTGGTGCAGACCGGGCGCAGCCCGCGGGTGATCGCTACGGAGTTGAACGAAAAACCGTGGGAGCGGGCTCTTTCCCGGGTCAGGGCGAACCGCCTGGAAAACAAAATTGAGGTTCGCCGGGGCGCCGGGCTGGAGCCGCTTGCCCCGGGCGAAGCGCAGGCGGTGGTGGTGGCCGGCCTGGGCGGGAAGACGATCAAACAGCTGCTGGCCGCCGCCCCGGAGGTATTGCGCCGCCTGGAAAGGCTGATTTTGCAGCCGATGGCCGGCGCCGGGGATTTGCGCCTGTGGCTGGCGGACCAGGGCTGGCGG
>DAISHP010000088.1:2869-6971 GCA_036822475.1 Bacillota bacterium | reverse complement strand
AATTACTCCTGCGCAGGCCCCTTCGGCGGTGTAGACCTCCCCGCCCGGGGTGGCCACAGCCACCACGCAGCGAAAACGGGCGGTGCGTTTTTCCGGGGGCACTCCCGCCAGCAGGCGCAGGAGTTTTTCGTTGTTGGCCCGGTCGTCGCGGCCCTCGCCGGCGAAACGCGCGGAATAAACTCCCGGCGCTCCGTTTAAATAATCCACCTCCAGGCCGGAATCGTCGGCCAGCGCCCAAAGGCCGGTGGCGGCGGCCACGGCGCGGGCCTTTTTGACGGCGTTTTCGGCAAAGGTGGCGCCGTCTTCCGCCACTTCCGGCACCTGCGGGTAGTCCTGCAGGGAAGCGACTTCCACGGGGAGGGATGCCAAAAGCGCTTTTAACTCTTTGAGCTTGCCCTGATTGCGGCTGGCCAGCACGATTTTCACGGTCCCCATCCACTCTCCGGACGTGTCTGTTAAATTTAACCACAGAGAACATAAAGAACCCGGAATGACGATTATTCTTTGAACACTTCTCGCAAGTCGATCGTTAAGCCCTCCAGCACTTTGACCCGGACCTGCTCGTCTTCAAAATAAATTTCGTGCCTTCCGTATTTTTTATCTTCTCCCAGGACAAACACCAGGACATTTTTCTCCGCAGGATTAACTACCCAGTATTCTTTGATCCCCGCTTTTTCGTAGAGGTAAAACTTTTCCCGCAAATCTCTTATCAATGTGGTCGGAGATACTACTTCGATCACCAGATCAGGGCTGCCCTTACAACCTCTTTCATCAAGTCTGGACTGGTCACAGACAACAACCAGGTCGGGCTGCACTACCGTTTTAACTTCCTTGTCTTTTTCGTTTCCCTCCGGAAGCCGCACGTCAAACGGGGCCAGGTAAACTTTACAGGCTTTATCCAGCAAATAGTTTGCAAATTGCCTGTATAGCCCCCCCAAAATTTCCTGATGCCGTCTGGGAGGAGCCAGACTCATCGCATAAGGAACGCCGTCGATTAATTCCCATCTTTCTTCCTCCGGCCAGTTTAGATAATCTCCATAAGTATATCTTTCTTTTTTCTGGACAACTGCCACAAAGATCACCTTCCCTGGCTATGGAGCCGTTTTTAGCTCCCGTCTATTAAGTTTAGATCAATACAGAAAGTACGTATCGCCTTCCACCGCCATTTCCACGGCGTCCCCGTATCCTTCACGGGCCTGGGCGCAGAGTTCGCCGAGATCGTACTCGGGAAAGAAGTGCGTGATGATCAGCTCTTTCACCTTCGCCCGGGCGGCCAGTTCCCCGGCCTGGCGGGCGGTCATGTGGATGCCCTGAAAAACCTCCGCGTCCTTATCCAGCCCGCTGGCCTCGCACAAAAAGATGCCGGCCTTTTCGGCAAAGGCGGCCAGTTCCTCATCCGGTGCGGCGTCGCCGGAATACACCAGGTACCCGGACCCTTCCACCCCTACCGCGTAAGCAGGCAGAGAATGGCGCACGGGGAGAAAAAAGACCCTTACGGGGCCGATTTCGGCGCAGCGGGCGCGCACCCCCGGCGGCACCTCCTCTTCCGGCAGGCTTTCGATCGGAACAACCTCGAAGAAGGGCCCGGCGCCGGCGGTCAGCTCCTGAAAAACCGGCTGCGGCTCCGCCGGCAAGAACAATTTGACCCGCTGGAGGCGCTGCTTTTCCCTTAAGGCGCTTCTGGTGGCGTGGCGCAGGCAGGGCAGGTCCCCGTAATGATCGGGGTGGAGGTGGGTAATGATCGCGGCGCGGACGTCGGCGAAATGGACGAAATGCCTCAGCCGGCTGAACGCCCCGTGGCCGAGATCCAGCAAAATGTTCGCTCCTCCGTCCTGCAGCAGGTAGCCCGAACAGGCTCCGCCGGCGCGGGGAAAAGGCGCCCAGCAGCCAAGAACGGTAATCCGCATTTAAAACACCACCCTTTAAGTACAGGGATTAGGGGTTAGGGATTAGGGATTAGGGGAAATATTCCATAATCCCCAATTTCTAAACCTTATTTAATTATTTCGAGAAAAGCGTCGATCCGCATCCGGGTGCGGGCATCCAGGCGGTTGGGCCTGTCCCCCTCCAGGGTGAGGACGGGCAGCCTGATCCGCTCCCGGACGATTAAATCTTCGATCTGACGAAAGCAGAAGCTCTGGGCGTAATGAATGATTCCGTCCAGGCGGCGTTTTTTGATTTCCCGCTGAATATCCTCCAGGCGGTAAAAAATGCCGTACGGGTAGCTGTAAAGCCGGTACTGCTCGACGAAGTCCTCCGTTTCGAAGGGCATGGTAAACTGCCGCTGGGTTTCGTTAAAAACAACGCGCGCCCCTCTTTCTTCCAGGTAATCGTAAAGATCGTCCATAATCGGCGGCACCCCGATGTAACCCAGGCGCAGACCGGCCGGCCTGGGCGGGGCCGCCGCCAGGCCGGCTAAAAACTCGTCTACTTCCTTTTCGTAAGCGTCCGGATCTCCCTTAAAATCGCTGCAGTTCACCTGGTAAAGATGGTTGTCCCGGCCGCTCACCAGACCCTCCCGCCAGGTAAGTTCATCAATTCTCCAGACTTTTTGCCGGATTCTGTGCAACCGGCGGCGCACCGCCAGAACTTCCCGCCAGGTTGTCCCCAGGCGCTCCATCAATTTCTCCATTTGCAGCTTTAACAAATCGTAATCCCGGTCAAAGGGAAAGGCAAAAGGAATTACCTCGATCCCGGCCAGTTCCAGCGTCTCCATCAAAGCGTGCGTGTTGCTGCAGTCTCCCTGGGTAACGGCAATTACCGCTTTAATTTCTTTGTTTTGCCGGACCGTGCTGTAGATTCCTTTAATCCAGGCGCACACGTTGCGGGGGTAGCCGGCCAGCTCCGCCTCTTCCACCAGCTGCTGGGGGTGGGGGCTGGTGATAAAGACGTTGTTCAGGTCCACCGGGGTGCAGCCGGCGGCGTAAATAATTTCCACCGGAACGGTGGTAGTCAGGCCGATTGTCTTGCGGGCGGCGGCCATTTTTACCCTCCGGCTACCTGCGGCGGACGGGCGCGCCACGCTTTTTCCGGCGGCAAACCTTCCAGCTGGAGGCGCCGGACATTTTCCAGATGATATCCCAGCTTTTGCGCCGCGCTTACAAACCCGGCCGGATCGCCGCTCACGTAATAGCTGTGCCGGGGCGCTCCCGCCGCATCGTTGATTAATCCCAGCCGCTCCATTTCCCGCTGCGCCTCCCGAACAGTTGCCGCCGCGGGGTCGACCAGGCGGACGTCCGGGCCAAAGTATTCCCGGAAATGGGGGGTTAAAAATGGGTAATGGGTGCAGCCCAAAATCAACGTGTCGATGCCCGCCTCTTTCAGCGGCCGCGCGTAGGCGAAAACGGCCCGGCGGGCTTCTTCGCCCGCGGACAGGCCGGCTTCCACCAGGGGCACCAGCCGGGGAGCGGCCTGGGCAAAAACTTCGCTCTCTGGCGTAAGCCGCTTGACGGCGCGCTGGTACGCGCCGCTTTTGACCGTCGCTTCCGTGGCGATCAGGCCGATCCGCCGGTTCCGGGTCGCCTGCACCGCCTCCCGGGCGCCCGGCTCGACCAGCCCGATCATGGGCACGTCGTAATCCCGGCGGATCAACGGCAGGGTTAAAGAGGAATTGGTGCCGCAGGCGAAAATGATATATTTTACGCCGGCGGCGATCAAAAAAGAAATGATTTCCCGGGCGAACCGGATTAATTCTTCTTTTTGGCGCGGGCCGTAGGGCACGTGCGCCGTATCGCCAAAATAAATAATTGATTCTCCGGGCAGGATGCGAAATACTTCTCGGGCAACAGTCAACCCGCCCACGCCGGAATCAAACAACCCGACCGGTCTGGAATCGCTCAATGATTTTTCCCCCTGGTTTTTGAACGTGAATACCCTTCTTTATAAATATAACATCCGTAAGGAAAAAAATGCAGTGGGAAGACAATAAAGATCAGGCCTAAAGTTTACTCCCCTGTAAAAATAGCTTCTGCTCATTTTCATCCTCTGCTGGTACCGCAAAAGTAGCACGGTTGTCTAATCCCTAACCCCTATTCCCTAATTTTCTAGCCCCCGTCTTTCCTGGCCTTGATTAAGGTGCCGTCCCGCTGCAGGGGTTTCGAGA
>DAISHP010000088.1:0-2769 GCA_036822475.1 Bacillota bacterium | reverse complement strand
CCCCCGTCTTTCCTGGCCTTGATTAAGGTGCCGTCCCGCTGCAGGGGTTTCGAGATGTCCAGGTGCCCGGCCAGAGTTTGGACGCGTTCTCCTTCGATGAAAATCTGAACTTTCTTGATTGCCGGAAACTGGGTCAGGGTGTTGACGATGGAGTAAACGGTCAACAGTTCCGCCGTGGAACCGCCCCAGTGTTTCGATTTTAAATTCTGGTTGAAATCTACAACCGCCAGGCCGTCTTCTTTAATGTTGATATCCTTTAGGGCGGCGCCGGGGGGAATGGTCGGATACAGCCCGCTGTCCGCGGGCGGACCCTGGCAGAGTTCGTGCAAAGTAAGCCGGGCAATCCCGGTCACTTTCGGCACTTCCTTCCGGTAAGCAGCCAGATATCCGTTATTATCGGCAAAATACAAAACGACGGTGGTTGTTTTTCCGGTTCCCTGCTCACCGGCGTCGTGAGCGCTGGCCTGTTCCCGTTCAGCAGGCAAGGAGGATTGTCCGGCGCTTTCCCGGACGTCCGCACTTTCCTGCAGGTAGGGAAGTTCTTTTGTTTTTTCCGGACGGGGAGCGCCACATCCCGTTAAAAACAAGAAAATTGACATTCCCAGCCAGAGCAAACATACTCCCTTTCTTTTCAGCATAAAACCACCCCATATAACGGTATCTTATTACCATTATATGGCAAAAGGGAGTAAAATATGCCTGGCCGCAGAGCAAAGTTCCCAGACACAAAGGCACAAAGAAAATATTCCCGCAGACTATGCCTGGAACTCTTTAGACCTCTGTTCCTTTGTTCCTCAGTGCCTCAGTGCCTCTGTGCCTCTTTGCCTTTGTGCCTTCCCCCTACAAACTTCCCGGGTCGGGTTTTTCCACCACCGGCCGGCGCCGGGCCGCTTTTCGGCGCTCCCGGTACTTTTGTTTCAGGACAGGCACAACCCCGCGTACGTACCACCAGCAAACCAGCAAGGCCGCCGTGAGCAAAAAACCTGCCCGGCGGTCGGTGATAAACACCGCCAGAACCAGCCCGGCAAAAATCAACGCCGTCGCCAGGGGCACCAGCCAGCCGCCCGGGGCAACAAAGGGCCGTTTGGCCGCCGGCTCTTTTTTGCGCAGGCGCAGCACGGCCAGACCGGCCAGCACGTAAACCACCGCCTCCATAGCGGCGGCCAGATTGACCAAAACGAGGTATTTTCCGGTGGCCAAAACCGCGATGGAAACGCCCAGGCCCACCGTGAACACGGCCAGAATCGCCGCCCAGGGTGTGCAGTACCGCACGCTCACTTTGCTGAAAACCGCCGGTAGCGCATGCTCCCTGGCCGTCGCGTAAACGAAGCGGGAAACGCTGATCAGCCCGGCGTTAAAGGTGGTGATGGAAGCGGCGATGCTTAAGACGACGATCCAGACCAGTCCCGGCCCGCCTAGAATACTCTGCGCAAAAATTACCTGGGGGATGGGGGAATCGACCAGGATTTCCCGCGGCACGCTCACCGTCATTGCCACCGTGAAAAGGGCGTAGGTGACGCTTAAAACGCCCACGGCAATCAACATTCCCCGGGAAACCAGCCGGCTGTCGGTGACCTCCTCGGCCAGCGGAGTCACCCACTCGAAACCCAAAAACAGAAAAATGCCCACGGCAACGGCCTGAATTAACCCGTCGGTGCCGCCGATCTGAAAAAGCGAGGCAGCCGGAAAATCCGCCCGCTGAAAAGCAAGCAAACTTAAGATAACCAGGGAACCGATCAAACCGTAGGTAATGATATCCTGAAAATTTCCGGCGATCCTCACCCCCCGGATGTTCAGGGCGGTGACCGTAATAAACATGAGAATAATCCAAAAAAGCGGCGGGAGAAAGGGAAGGCAGTGGCTCAAGCACCTGGCCAGGACGTAACTTTCCGCCCCGACTACGCCCATGATCACAACCATGTATAAAATGGAAACCGTTAATGCCAGCTGATCGTTAAAGGCCCGACCGTAATATAACCTGATGCCGGCTGCCGAAGGAAGCTGGCCGTTCAACTCGGAAAAACACAGCGCCGCCAGCAGGCACAGGCAGCCGCTGAGCAGAATGGCCACCCACGCTGCGTTCCCTGCCAAAAAACCGGCCACCTGCACGGCGGCGACAAAGGAGGAGGTGGCCAGAGTCAAACCTGCGCTGGTCGCCACCACGGTCCGCAAAGTAAGCACTCTTTTTAAAGACATCGCTACTCACCCCAGATCATTAAGGAAACAAAGTCCAGACGCACAATGTCGTCTTCTGTGCCCAGCACTTTGAGGGTGCCGTTCAAATACGGCTCGGTGGGCGTAATATCCCCGTAAAACAGGTCCGCCAGGGTTTCGCTGTCGGCAATCACCGTCAGGTCGGGATTTTCCCGCGCCCCTTCGTAGACGGACAGGTTTCCGCCGGATAAAACCAGCGTGTGCTCCGAAGGTATATCGTTGGCCTGGATCAGAATCACCCGGTTCCAGTCCCTGTTCATGATCTTTAAACGCTCATTCCGGTTGTAGTTTTCCAAAAACGCCTGCAGACTCTCTTTGATCTCCTGATGGCTGGCCACTTTTGAAAAAACCTCCTGTTGGATTTCAACTGGACCCGGCTGCCCGGTCTGCGGTCCGGCTACTTCAGGGGAACAATCCGGGGCCGGAAATCCAGGCGGCGGAGCAAATCCAGGTATTCCTCCGGCGCAATCTCCTCCCAGCGCTTTTGCAGGATGGCCACCAGCACACCCTCAATCACATTGGTGCCGAAGGAGCGCCCGGCAAACTCCGGGGTGG
>DAISHP010000087.1:0-6973 GCA_036822475.1 Bacillota bacterium | reverse complement strand
CGGACAGCACGCCGGCGGCCAGGGTCTGCGCCAGGCGCCGCGCAACCTGCTCCCTTACCCTGGCCGGCTCATCCCATTGTTGCCTGGCTCCTTGAAAATCCTTCCCATCCAGAGCCAGGTGCACGTGACAATCAACCAGGCCGGGAAGTACGGTTAGTTTAGAGCAATCGAGAAATTTCCACCCGCGCCGCCCGCCCGCACCGGCCAAAATTTGTTCCGGCTCCTCCCCGGCAGGGGCGGGCAGGATTTTCTCAATTACTCCCCCTTGCAAATGCAAAAGCACGTTTTGTTTTAAACTCTTTTCCTTCCCGGTAAACAGGCTACCTGCCCGAATAATCCAGGAATCCCGGGAGCGCAAGACAATAATCTTCACTTTTGCTCCGGCAACCCCCGTTGGATTAATTGAACTTCCTGGAATTTTCTTTGTTCCTGCCTTCAGGCAGGGAATAAAAAGGAGTTACTCCTGTAAAGTATAAACTTTTTGCTTTCTCGCAATTTTTACTTAAAAGTATTTTCATAACAATAATAAATTTAGGGTAAACAAAAAGCCGTCAGCACATCACCAGGAGCAACGCGCCGGCAAAGGCGGCTGCCGGTGGTTTTTCGCCGACGGCTGCCGGCGGCACTTTTAAAAGCCGTCTACAAGAGTTTCAGCTCCGCCAGCACTTTTTTGATGCTTTCCTTTTCCGCGGGCGTTGCCTCCACCAGCGGCAAACGCGGCGGCCCCACCTGAAATCCCAGCATATTCAGGGCCGCCTTCACCGGCACGGGGTTGCTGGTGACAAAGAGGCCCTTGAAAATAGGGTAAAGCTGCAGGTGAATCTGGGTGGCCAGGGTTACGTTCCCGGCCATAAAGGCGTTGACCATTTCCTTGATCCGGAGTCCCACCACGTGCGAAGCCACGCTGACCACGCCTTTGGCCCCCAGGGAAAGCATGGGCAAAGTCAGGGAATCGTCCCCACTGTAGATGGCGAAATGATCCGGCAGCAGGCGGCGCAGCTCGCTGACCTGATCCATGCTCCCCGCCGCCTCTTTGATGGCGACAATGTTTTCGATTTCCGCCAGCCGGGCGACCGTTGCCGGCAACAGGTTCACCCCCGTCCGGCCGGGGATGTTGTAGAGCAAAACGGGCAGATTGGTGCTTTTGGCGATGGTTTTAAAATGCTGGTACAGCCCCTCCTGGGAGGGTTTATTGTAATACGGCACCACCAGCATCACACCGTCCACGCCGACCTTTTCGGCTGCCTGGGTCAGGGCCACACTGCCCGCCGTATCGTAACTGCCCGTACCGGCCAGAACCGTCGCCTGCCCGCCGACTTCCTCTACTATGACGCGAAACAGCTCAATCTTTTCTTCTTTGGACAGGGTCGGTGATTCACCTGTGGTGCCGGCCACCACGAGGCCGTCGGAACCCGCTTCGGCCAGATGCCGGGCAAGCTTCCTGGCCTGATCGTAATTTACCGCCATATCCTTATCAAAGGGCGTCACCACGGCCGTGAGCACGCGCCCAAAATCAGTAGCCAAAGTTTTTCACCTTCCTTAACTTTTTTTAGCTTCCCATAAACTGGCGGTGCAATGCCCGGACGGCTTTTTCCATGTCTTCTCTCTTGACCAGTACCCAGATTGTCGTATAAGAGTCATTTGCCTGGAGGATCTGGATATTCTCCCGCGTCAACGCTTCCACAATCGCCGCCATCACCCCCGGCACCCCGGTCATGCCGGCGCCCACGGCGGCTACTTTCGCGCAATCGGGCGTTACACTGGCTTTAAATCCGGTATTTTCCAAAATCTGGGCCGCCTTTTGCCAGACGTCCGCTTTAACTGTAAAAACCACCTCGTCCGGGTAAACATTGATGAAATCCAGGCTGATCCCGGACAGGGCCAGACTTTTGAAAAGCCGCCTTTGCCGGGTTAAGCCCTCCGTTCCCGTTTCTTCGGTGGCTATTTTAAACTGGACCAGGTTGGGAATCTGGGTAATTCCGGTAATGGTGCGGTCCCTGGTAATATCGATGGTCCCCCGGTACACTTCCCCGGAACTGGTCACCAGCGTGCCGGGGGTATCGCTAAAAGTTGAGCGCACCCGCAGCGGGATATTTTTCTGCATCACAATCTCGACGGCGCGGGGATGAACCACCTTGGCTCCTTCGTGTGCCAGCTGGCAAATCTCGTCGTAAGTGACTTTTTCCAATGCCTGCGCCCCGTCCACAATCCGGGGGTCGGCGGTCATGATCCCCTCCACATCGGTATAAATATCCACGTAAGCGGCGTTTAAAGCCACTCCCAGGGCGGCGGCGGTGGTATCGCTGCCCCCCCTGCCCAGGGTGGTAATCTCGCCGTCTTCAGTAACCCCTTGAAAACCCGCCACGATGACAATTTTGCCTTCTTTCGCCTGCTTTAAAATATTTTCCGGTTTTACTTTCAAAATCCGGGCTTCGTTATAGTTGCCGTCGGTGACGATCCCCGCCTGGGCCCCCGTTAAAAAGACGGCCTGATGACCTGCTTTCTGCAAAACGGCCGCCATAACCACGCCGGAAATAACTTCGCCGCAGGACATGAGCAGATCCATCTCCCGGGCGGAAAGATCCCGGTGCGCCTGCCGGGCAAAATTAATTAAAGTATCGGTGGCGTAAGGGTCTCCCGCCCGCCCGATGGCCGAAACGACAACGACCGGCGTATATCCTTCTGCTTTGGCGGCGATTATTTTCCCGGCCACCCGCTCCCGCAATTCCGGGGTGGCCACGGAAGTACCGCCGAACTTTTGGACGATAAACCGCATCCTCGTTCTATCTCCCCCGTAAACAACCGTACTGAATAACTAACTCCGCAATCTGCACGGTGTTGGTCGCCGCCCCTTTGCGCAGCTGGTCGGCCACCACCCACAGATTCAAACCGTTGGCCAGCGAATTGTCCTCCCTGATCCGGCCCACAAAAACTTCGTCCCGGTGCGAGCAAAACAAGGGCATGGGATATTGTTTATTGGCCGGATCGTCCAGAACAACCACGCCGGGAAAACCAGCCAGGACTTCCCGGGCCTGTCCGGCGGTTAGTTTCTCGCGGGTTTCCACGTTGACCGATTCCGAATGGCTCCGGTAAACCGGTACGCGCACGGCGGTCGCGGTCACCGCCAGGTCGGGATCATGCATGATTTTGCGCGTTTCCTTGACCATCTTCCACTCTTCTTTAGTATAATCCATTTCCTGAAAGACATCAATGTGCGGAATTAAATTAAAAGCAATCTGGTGGGGAAAAACCCTGGGCGGATACTCACCGCCCGTTAATACCGCCTTCGTCTGCTCCGTCAGTTCCTCGATGGCCTCCAGGCCCGCTCCGGAAGCGGCCTGGTAAGTGGAAACAACCACCCTTCTCACGCCGGCCGCGTCAGCGATCGCCTTTAAAGGCACCACCATAACAATGGTGGAACAATTGGGGCTGGCGATAATCCCCCGGTGCCATTTGACATCTTCCGGATTGACTTCCGGAACCACCAGCGGAACGTCCGGGTCCAGGCGGAAGTTGCTGCTGTTGTCGATTACCACGCACCCTTTTTCCACCGCTGCCGGCCCGAACTCCTTGCTGGCCGCCCCGCCGGCAAACAGGGCGATGTCCATGCCGGCAAAGGACTCGGGGGTCGTTTCCTCCACCGTGTACTCCTGCCCGCGAAAAACCAGCCGTTTCCCGGCCGAGCGGGAGGTGGCGCAGAGCTTCAGCCGCCCGACCGGAAACCGCCGCTCCGCCAATACTTTTAAAATTTCCTGGCCCACCGCTCCGGCCGCCCCGACCACCACCACATTATATTCCGGCATCAACCCTCATCTCCCTTGAATTAAAGATTCACCGCCAAAGCAAAACAAGAAAACAGCGCAAAAAAGAAAGGCTTACGCGTATATTTTAACTGCAAGCGCGGGCGGGCGCAAGACCTCGGAAAAACTTCTGACTATTCAACAACTTTCGCTCCGGGCAAGAAAGGAAACCCGGCGCGCCGGTCAGGTAACCTGCACCAGCAACGGCTGGTATTGCTTTCCGGCAAGGGCCAGGACAACCGTATCCACCAACAGATCCATCCTGGCTTTTAAAGAGTTTGGTTTTTCCTGCGGGTTATCCTGCCCGAAGGGAACCAGGTAAATATTTTTCGTGTTTAAAAGCAGCCCGATGTTCCTGGCGTTCATCCCCAGGCCGTCGTTGGTGGAAATGGCCAGCACGACCGGGAGCTGGTTGCGCAATTGAGCCTTCACCGCCATTAATACGGGGGTGTCCACAATTCCGTTGGCCAGCTTCGCCAGGGTATTCCCCGTACAGGGGGCAACCACCACGACATCCAGCATTTTTTCCGGCCCGATGGGTTCCGCCCCGACAAGCGAGTTGATTACCGGTCTCCCGGTGATTTCCTTGAGCATCTCCTTCCATTGTCGAGCGGATCCAAATCTGGTATCTATTTGATCGACCGAATAACTGACTAACGGATAAACAATTGCCCCCTCCTGAACCAGGTTTTGCAAATGGGGCATCACCTCGGCAATCGTGCAGTGCGAACCGGTAAGCGCGAACCCGACCCTCACATTGGCTAAACGCACGCCAGGCACCTCCCAAAAATGAAGGCCGGTGCCGTTTAAGACGGCGGGGACAACAGTTCTGCCAGCAGCCTGGGGATCACCCGGGAAAGGATCTGGCCGGCCGTCTGCGGAGCAACCTTTCCGGGCAGGCCGGGAGCCAGAAAAGCCTTGATGCCTAAACGCCCGGCCGCTTCAAAATCAACGCCCCCCGGAGCGGACGCCAGATCAATAATCAAAACCTGCGGGGAAGCCTTCTGCAGCAAGGGTTCGGGAAGCACCAGAGCGGGAACGGTGTTAAAGATCACGTCTGCCTTGCCGATTAAAGCAGGCAGCTCCGGAAAATCGTAAGCCCGGCAATTCAGCTGGCAGGCGCGGGCGCGCTGAGCTGGATTGCGGGCGATGACCGTCGTCCGCGCCCCCATTGCGACCAGCAGGTAAGCCAGCGTGGCCCCCGTCCGCCCAAAGCCCAGCACAAAACTTTCGCTGCCGTGAATGGTGATCGGCAGCTTTTCCATCGCCAGCTGAATGGCTCCCTCGGCGGAAGGGATAGAGTTTAAAATGGCTACCTCGTCTAAGGCGAACAGCTCTACAAGCCTAAACCCCCGCCGGGCGGCGATGCTCTTTAAAACATCCCTGGCTACTCCCACAAAAACGGGCGTACCGGCCGGCAGGCAGCCAAAATCAGCTTCCGTAACCACCGGCGGTTTTTCCAGAAAAGGACAGTACAGCTCGCCCCTTGCGCTGATTCCGGGAGCAGGCAAAACCACCGCCTGCGCCCCTGCCAGAGCTTGCACCGGGTTTTGGCAAACGGTAACCCTTTCCCCTTCCGGCACGGGCAGCCCAAAAACCCGCACCGAAAAACCAAGACCGGCCAGATGCCCGGCCAGGTGCATTTCTCTGGCGTCGCCGCCCAAAATGGCGATTTTCATCCCGGGTAATTTCGCAACCATGGCAGGCCACCGCCCCTTTTGGTCGTTGGTGATGGGTGGTGGGTCGTTGGGGATTTTTTCCCTAACCACCAACCACTGACCACCAACCACCAACCGGCCTTCTTCGTTTTACTTTCAATATATGACCGGCCAAAAAGGGAGGTGCTTGTCCGGAGCAGTCGTCGGTCGTCGGACGTCGGTCGTCAGAATAACGGTCGGAATAACGGAGCGAGAAACCAACTTGCTTGCGTATCCGGAAAGAATAGAGCCGTCCGGGGTAGGGTGGAACCGCGGCGGGCAATCGTTTTTGGTTACTCAAAGAGCAGGCTTTCCAGACCCAAAACGATTTTGTCCAGCTTCATGACTTTGCGAATAGCCAGCAAAACACCGGGCATAAAGGATTCCCTGGAGATGGAATCGTGCCGGATGGTCAGGGTCTGGCCGACGCCGCCAAAGATCACCTCCTGGTGGGCAACCAGCCCCGGCAAACGGATGCTGTGCAGGCGAATTCCGCCGTCAAAACAACCTCCCCGGGCGCCGGGAAGCTTCTCAATTTCGGCCTTCATTCCCTGTTGAAAATCCTCTCTCGCGGCCAGTAATGCCTGAGCGGTTTGCAAGGCCGTCCCCGAAGGGGCATCCAGCTTTTGATCGTGATGGAGCTCGATAATTTCGACGCAGGGAAAATATTTGGCCGCCTGGACGGCAAAATTAATCATCAAGACAGCACCGATGGCAAAATTAGGGGCGATAATGCCGCCAATTTTGGATTCCCGGGCGATCTCCGTAATTTCTTTGATTTCCCCGGCACTCATCCCCGTGGTCCCGACTACCGGCCGCACTTTCCTGCGCAGAGCAGCCTTTACGTTGGCTGCGGCTGCTTCGGGGATGGTAAAGTCCACCATAACGTCGGGTCTTTTCTGGCTTAATTCCTCCTCCAGGTTATTTTTCACCGGGATTCCGATTTCTCCCCCGCCCAGGAGGGCGCCAATGTCCTGCTCCTCGCCGCGTACGTCCACTGCTCCCACCAGCCGGAGATCGCCGGCGGAAATAACGGTTTTGCAAACTTCCCGGCCCATCTTGCCCAGGGCGCCGGTAACCAAAACATTAATTATCATGGCGCGGGGCCTTGCCCCTTATTTCCTCCTTTTGGTTAAAGTAAAGGATCTATTTTCGCCATAAAATATCTAAAAACCTCTTTTCAAATTCAAATTATCCCTATTCCCTAACCCCTAACAATATTGGCACTGTCCGACCGTACTTCTGGAACCACCAGATTTCCCCGCCCGCCGCCCGGCCACCCCGGGTACTGGAAATCGGCGGATGGAGAGCCGGAGGTACCAGTCACGAGATAGTAATACCTGGCCTTCCCCGGATAATAAGTAAACCTTATCTCCCTGAACTTTTTTCTTTCTTCCTCCACCATTTTTTCCTCCCGTTTCCCTACCCAGAAAAGATCAGGCACAAAGGCAACAGGCACAAAGGCACAAAGAAAAT
>DAISHP010000086.1:0-6996 GCA_036822475.1 Bacillota bacterium | reverse complement strand
AACCTGATCAGAAAAGACAAATTGTTTTCCCTTCCTCCGCACGGCCGGACCCCTTCCGGGCAGGCGATTTTTGCTGCCGCTTTGCTGATGCCTCAGGAGGGCAGGCGAAGGTTCATCATTCACATTACCGACGGCGAATCAAATTGCGGGTGTAGTGTTCAAAGCGCGCTGGAGTACTGCAAAAAAGTAAAAATTGATATCGTTACCCTTGGCTGTGGATACAAGGACAGAGATATTCTGGTTCGACAGTACGGAAAGTCCTTGCAGTTTCTTGATTATTTTGAGCAACTGCCGAAAGCGCTGGAAAATTTACTGCGGAGAAAAATATTGTACGGGGGTTAAATTCGTCCTGGAAAGAATTTAAACCGCCCCGGGGAGGTAAATGGAGAGTGTCCGAAAAGGAAAAGCTGATCGAGAAAGTATTAAGTATAGAACTGAACATGTTTTTAAAGGTTCCTGCGGAGCACCCCACAATATGCCAGGAAAACCGGGAAGGTTTTAGGCTTGTCCGGGGAAGTGTTTTTGAAACATGGTCGGAAAAGACACTGGCGTCGTACTTAAATGACTTGTTTGGAGCCCTGCGGAAAGGGATCAACTTGATGACGCAAAAATATGCCCGCATGGACGACTTAATCCCTCCTCTGAATGATAATCCATTGATCGATAAAATAGTTGAAATTGAAGAAAAATGGCAGGCAGAAGTCCGGAATAAATATCCAAATATTATCAAGCAGCAGAGCAGCAGGTTTACGGGGGATCAAAGACACGTTTTTGCTAAATATTTGCGCAGTGAGCTGGAAACATATTCAGACCAAACTTTAAACAGCTATTATGAAGATTTAAAAGATGCCCTGGAGAAAGGAAAAAATCTGTCAGAAGAGCGCTATAGCATAATGTTTAAGCGACTGGGTTATTCTTCTCTGGAAGAAGTAAATTCTCTGTCCGGAAAGCAAGATGAATAATCATTTTAGAATAATTAACGCATCCGCTGCGCAGGCTCCCCTGCCTTCTTCGTAAGTCACCAGCGGGTTGATGTCCAGTTCTGCTATCTGGGGGAAGTCTACTGCCAGTTCTGCCACTTTGAGGATTGTTTCAATGATGGCCTGTTTATCCGCGGGCGGCTTCCCCCGCACGCCTTCTAAAATGTGGCGGCCTTTTATTTCCTGAACCATTTCCCGGGCCTCTTCTATGTCAAAAGGTGGAACGCGTAATGAGATGTCTCCCAGGTATTCCACCAGCGTGCCGCCCAGTCCGAACATAACCGTCGGACCAAAAACGGGATCGTTGCTGGTGCCCACGATTACTTCTGTTCCCGCGCGGAGCATTTCCTGGACCAGCACACCTTGAATATTTGCTTCGGGTTTATATTTTCTAGCATTTACGATTATTTCCCGGAAGGCCTCTTTTACCTGTTCGGGGGAAGTCAGGTTAAGCCTCACCCCGCCTGCTTCCGTTTTGTGCGGAATGTCCGGCGAGTCAATTTTTAAAGCCACCGGGTAACCGATTTGCGCGGCCGCGGCCGCGGCTTCCTCTGCAGTTGCCGCTCTTTTTTCCTTTGTTACCGGGATGCCGTACACCGCCAGGATTTCTTTGGCCTGCGCTTCGGAAAGCCTGGCCCCGGGCGCATAGCCGGCCAAAATTTTTGCTACCCTTTCTTTTGCCTGCGGGGGAGCAGCTTGAGCTGTTTTTTGTCTTCCCGAATTTACTTTCTGTGCGTAATCAGCAACTTTTTTGATTGCCCGGACGGCAAAGTCCAGGCCGATTAAAGCCGGGATACCGTGTTTTTTCAATTGCCTGACCTGTTTTTCGGCAGCCCCGGCATCGCTCCCCATAATAATTACGATTACAGGTTTAGGAGTTGAAGCCGCAATCTGAATCACCTGTTCAACGAAATAATTCAGGGGGTTTTCCGTTGCCCAGATGGAAAAAACAAGCTGGTCGACGTTGGGGTCCCCGGCCACAATTTCGGCGCATTTTTTCAAAAGGCCGGGGGAAATTATGTCCAGGCCGGTGGAATCAATGGGGTTGGCGACCGAAGCGTAAGCAGGCAAAAGGGCTGCCACTTTTTGCCGGGTTTCTGCTGAAAGAGTAGCCACCTCCAGTCCTGCTTCCACGCACTTATCCGCCGTCACCACCCCGTGGCCACCCGAAGAAGCAAAAATGGCCACCTTTTTTCCGGAGGAAACCTTTTTTGTTTCCAGGAGAGTAAGGGTGGCGATAAGCTCTTCCATGCTTTCCGGCCGGATGATCCCTTTTTGGCGGAAGAACGAGGAGTAGACCAGGTCGGAGCCGGCCAGGGCCCCGGTGTGCGAATGAGCGGCCCGGGCGGAGGCCTGGTAGCGGCCGGTTTTGAAAATGACCACCGGTTTTTTTGCTTGCAGGGCCAGGTCGGCGGCGCAGGCCAGCTTTTTCCCATTTCTGATACCTTCCATATAACCCGCAATGATGCTGGTCTGTGGGTCGTCAACGAGAAAGGCCAGGAAATCGGAAAAGTCAGATTCGGCTTCATTGCCCGTGCTGATAAAGTGAGAAAAACCAATACCTTGTGTAATTCCCATCGCGACTATGCTGAAGCCAAAGCCCCCGCTTTGCGTGATCAAACCAACAGTGCTGAACATTTCCGGAAGTCTGGCGGGCGAGATCTTGATGAAGGAGAAAACTGCCCACATCCGGTTGGAGAAATTAACGATGCCCATGCAGTTGGGGCCGCAGATTCTTAGATTGTGGCGAACGGCAAAGTTTTTCAATTCTTCCTGGAGCTTTGCTCCTTTGTCCCCTGTTTCTGCAAATCCGGAAGTAAAAATGATCACCCCCTTGACTCCTTTTGCGGCGCAATCGTCCAGGATTCCAGGTACATGCGGCGCCGCTACGGCAACAATGGCCAGATCGACCGGTTCCGGGACGGCCAGAACTGTCGGATAACAGGGCAGACCGTGGATTTCTTGCTGCCTGGGATTAACTGGGAATACTTTCCCCTGGAAGCCGCCCTCCAGAAGGTTGGTCAGAACTATCCCGCCCGGCTTGCTCTGATTGCCGGATGCCCCGATGACGGCAATTGCAGAAGGATGGAAAAGAGGGGCCAAACCTCTTGCCCGCGATTTCAATTCAGCGTGCAAAGCAATGCTTCCTCCTTTTTGTCCATGGCAAAATTAATTTTTTAAATAATTTTAACAGTAATTTATCTTTTTTGCAACTCATTATTTAGATTGACTGGTTAATTTTCGAACACTAATGAAAATTTTAAATCCAATTTTTCTCCTTTTTCCGGGTTATATTTTTATTTATTTTTAAAAATCCCTTTTAATTTTAAGGAAGGAATTTGACTCCCGGGATAGAAAGCTTATCATATTAAAATTATTTAGTGCAGTCATTTTGGCGGTAAAATTAAAATTAAGGAAACTAAAAAAAAGTCCAAAAAGGGGGAAAATGGTGATGAGGTGGAGAACCAGGTTAACAGAATTGTTGGGGTGCAAGTACCCGATTATGCAGGGGGCTCTGAGCGGGTTGGGAACGTGGGAGTTTGCTGCCGCCGTTTCGAAAGCAGGCGCCGTTGGCTGTCTGACGGCCGCCGTTTCGAGAACGCCCGAACAGTTGCGCGCCGATATTCAAAAGCTGCGGGAAGCGACCAACAATCCTTTTACTGTGAATCTGACCATCGGAATGTGTCCCCGCTTTGATGAAATGCTGACCGTCTGCCTTGAAGAGAAAGTTCCCTGCATCGAAACCGCAGCTTTCAGCCCCGACCAGTACGTTGGGCGGATTAAACAATCGGGAATTACCTGGATTCATAAAGTGGCGACCGTGGAACACGCCCGGCGCGCCCAAAAACTGGGGGCAGATGCGGTAGTGCTCGTCGGCCTGGAAGGATACGGATTTAAAAATATCAGGCAGTTGCCAACGCTGACCAGCATTGCCTGGGCAAAGAGGGAGATTGAGATTCCCCTGATTGCGGCTGGAGGGATTGGGGATTCTCGAACCATGCTGGGTGCTCTGCTGGCCGGAGCAGATGGGGTGTATATCGGTTCTGTGCTCATGGCCACCCGGGAATGTCCGGTCGCCGAACAGGTCAAAAGGAACATGGTCCAGGCGAAACCGGACCATCCCGAATTAATCCGCGAACTGCTCGCTCCTCCCAGACCGGATGAGTATAAAGAGATAATGGCGCAGAGAAGCAAGCTCCCGCTGGAAAAATGGCTCCCCGCCCTGGAAAGGGTAATGCTCAAGCAACACGATTGGAAAGACACCCCGCCAGCGTGGGAAGTCAGTGAAAAGCTAAAAGAGGATGCCGGCACCGGACCATCCCTGGGCGACCGTCCAAAAGGCCCCTTTTCCTTTGCCTGTGCTTATGTAGATGAAATCGTTCCGGTAAAAGAGGTTATTGAAAACATGGTCAGAGGCGCCGAAGAGATTATGGCCCGGATCGTCAGAGAATGGTTTGATTATGTCGTTTAACATTTCAGTAAAAAGTAGTCGTTCAATGAATTCCGGAAGCAAGAACGAGTTAAAAATACCTGCAACTGCTGCAGAGATGTTTACTTTTGGCGTTCCGCCGGTAATTTCATTCAAACTTTTGAAAAAATCGCTGGGGGCTTGATAAAATGCTCGATTTCTTTTTTGAACCGGATGGAGTAGTTTTTATCGGTATTTCTACCAAAAGCGGTGGAGAAAGTTACAATCCTCTGGAGGTAATTAAAGCTTTTGGTTACCAGGGGCGGGTTTATGCAGTTAATCCCAAAGGAGGAACGGTGTGCGGGGAAAAATTATACCGCAGCCTCGAAGAAATCAATGAACCGGTGGAATTAGCTGTAATTACGGTACCCCGGCAGAATGTTTTAAAGGTTTTTCAGGAATGCATCGCCAGGAGAGTCAAGGGGGTGGTAATCATTACCCAGGGCTTTGCAGATGCAGATGAAACCGGAAAAACCATGCAGGAGGAAATTACCCGCCTGGCGAAGGATTCCGGAGTAAGGGTAGTTGGTCCCAATACAATGGGTATTATTAATACGTTTAACAGATTCTCTACGGGCTTTGTCCGTTTTGATACCGTCAGTTCTTTTGCCGGTGTAGCTTCTCAGTCGGGACTTTTTCTGGGCGGCGGGCCTTTTCTGACCGGTGGCTTCGGCCTGGCCATTGATCTGGGGAATACAGCAGACGTCAATTTTGCAGAGGTACTTCGTTACTATGGAGAAGATGAGCGGATCAGAGTAATTTCCTTGCATATGGAGGACGTGAAAGAGGGGCGCGAGTTTATCAAGGCAGCCGGGCTGGTCAGCCGCAAAAAACCAATCCTGGTGTTAAAGACAGGAAATAGTGAAGCCGGCCGGAAGGCAGCAGCCTCCCATAGCGGCGCCCTGGCCGGGGAAGCGGAAGTTTATAAGGCTGCTTTTGAGCAGGCAGGGGTGATGCAAGTTAAAAATGCCCAGGAGCTCTACGATTTAACGCGGGCTTTTCAGTATTACTCGCCAATTCAAAATAACAGGGTGGCAGTGATTACACCTGCCGGCGGGGCCGGAATCATGGCTATCGATGCTTGTGCGGAATATGGTTTGGAGATGGCTTCTTTGTTGCCGGAAACCCTCGCCTGCCTGCGGCGGGTTTCTCCCTCCTGGTTCGAGCCGGGTAATCCCACAGATCTCTGGATTGCCAGTATGGCCCAGGGATACGCAAAAACGCTGCAAGAGCTTCTCCCCGCCGTCCTGGCCGATCCCAATGTGGACGCTCTGATTAATGTTTCACCAGTTATTTCTGGCGGAGAGGAAAATTCACTGTGGGCCCGGGTTATCCGCGAAATACTTATTCCGTTAGCAAAAAAGAGCACGAAGCCTGTTTTGGTCTGGACTTATGGAGGCGGCTCGGCTGAATATAACCGTGTTTTGGAGGAAAATGGCATTATGGCTTTTTCCTCTGTAGAACGTGCCGTGCGCGTAATTGCCGCTTTATATGAATACGGCGCAAAAATCCGCAACCGCCCGGAGCCCGAGTATGTTTCTCCGGTAAGGAGCGAACCTCAAAAGATTACTGAAATTCTGGCCCGGCCGGAAGTCAGCTTAAGGAAAATAATATCTATATTGGATTATTATGGTATTCCAGTGGCAAGCAGTTATTTTGCTCGAAATCTCGAGGAGGCTTACGAAGCAGCGAGAGAAATTGGCTATCCGGTTGTGCTAAAAATATTCAGCCCTGCGCTGGCCCACAAATCTGATTTTGGGGGGGTAAAGTTAAACATCAAAAATCGTGAAGAATTGTGTTTTGCCTATCAGAATCTCCTTTGCACCGTGCAAAAAACAGCACCCGAAGCCGATCTTCAGGGGGTTATTGTCCAACCTTATCTTCCTGGAGGAGTGGAAGTATTGGCGGGAATTAAGCGAGACCCCCAATTTGGGCCGGTCATTGTCTACGGCAGCGGGGGTATTCTGGCCGAAATTATCGCCGATGTTTCCTTCCGGATTGCTCCGGTAAGTACGGCAGATGTCAGGGAAATGATTACCAGTACCAGATCGTATACTTTTCTTCGTGGTGTCCGGGGTGGTTCCCCGGTCGATCTGGAGGCTTTAATTGAAACGATTCTTCGCCTTTCCCAAATGGCGTTGGAGGTCCCCCAAATCGAGGAGCTTGACCTTAATCCCCTGGCAGTTTTTCAAAAGGGTGTAAAGGCTTTGGATGTCCGGGCAGTAATGAATCCAGGAAACAGTTTTTCAGTTTGAGGAGGAGCAAAGTCGGGATATTTTCTCTGACATATTTCCGAAGAAGGCTTTTTCCTGGTGGATTTGAACTTACCGAAGAGCAAAAATTGATGAAGATTTGCCAAAGAAATTGAACCGCTCGGAGATGAAGAGGAAAAGACCTAAAGAAATCGTCAAAAAGCTTGTTCCTTTTGGTTGGGGAAGGTATAATGAAGGCAGTATTGATGTAAGGTTAAAAAATAATTTTGGGAAAGGAGAACAGGTATGAAGATTCTGGCTATTAATGGAAGTCACCGGAAAGGAAAAAATACTG